>JAHCKB010000249.1 GCA_026125985.1 Bradyrhizobium sp. | reverse complement strand
GGATGCGGCCATCGGCCTCACCCAGCGCAACCGTCTCGGCTTCCTCCACGCGGGCAACGCGCTCGGAAATGAGGCCGACGGCTTCGTCGACCGACATCATCGGACCGCCAAACGCAAAGCAATCGTCGGACAGTTGCGCCATGCCTGCCGGCTCTACACCGTCTCTTTCGAAAACAAGTCCTCGATCGAGATCGCCGAGCGCTTGATCAGCGCAGCCGCCGCATCGATATCGTCGAGGTGGACCACCGGCAGCCGCGTCTCGACCTTGGCGTCGGTGACGATACCGGCGATGCCGGGATCGTCGGGAAACAGCCACGGCTTGTCGTTGGCGGCGCGATGCACCTCGATCTTGCGGTGCGGCTCGCGCTTGAAGCCTTCGACCAGAACGAGGTCGACCGGCGCCATCTTGGCCAGGAGCTCCTGCAGCCGTGGCTCGGCAGCGCCACGCAGTTCCTGCATCAGCGCCCAGCGGCGGCTGGAGGACACCAGAACCTCTGAGGCACCGGCCTGGCGATGCTCCCACGAATCCTTGCCGGGCACGTCAACGTCGAATTCGTGGTGGGCATGCTTGATCACGGAGACGCGAATCCCCTCCTTGAGCAGATGCGGAATGATACGCTTCAGCAAGGTCGTCTTGCCGGCGCCGCTCCATCCCGCGAGGCCGATTACTTTCATTGGTGTCTCCAAAGGGCGGCCGGAACCGGCCCTTAAATCCTGTCCATTGCTGCTTTATATCGGAGCGCAGGGAAAGTCATGCTAACGTCGCAGCCATGATGAAGATCGAGAAGCCCCCCGTCCCCCTGATCGTGCCGAATCCGGACGATCCGCGGCTGACCGAGCGCGTCCTCGGCACCGACCAGCACGGATCGAAGGTCGAGATCAGGGTCCCGGTCGAGCGGCCGCTGACGCTGTATCTCAACGCGCAGGAAATCGTCACGATGATGACGATTGGCGACTATCCGGAATATCTGGCGGTCGGATACCTGCTCAACCAGAACATGCTCAGATATGACGACGTCGTCACCGAGGTCGAGTATCACGAGGACCTGCAGGTGGTGGTGGTGCGCACCGAGCACCACACCGATTTCGAACAGAAACTGAAGAAACGCACGCAGACTTCGGGTTGTGCGCAGGGCACGGCATTCGGCGACCTGATGGAGGCCATCGAAAACGTCGTGCTGCCAAAGGCGGAATTGCGAACGTCCTGGCTCTATCAGATGACGCATGCCATCAACACTATGCCGTCGCTGTATCTCGAGGCCGGCGCCATTCATGGCTGCGTGCTGTGCCAGGAAGGCCGACCGCTCTGCTATACCGAGGATGTCGGCCGCCACAATGCCGTCGACAAGATCGCAGGCTGGATGTACCGGCACGGCGTCGACCCCGCCGACAAGATCATGTACACGACCGGGCGATTGACCTCCGAAATGGTAATCAAGACGGTGCGGATGGGAATTCCAATCCTCGTCTCGCGCTCCGGTTTCACCGCCTGGGGCGTCGAGCTTGCGCGGCAGGTGGGACTGACTCTGGTGGGCCGCACCCGGGGAAAGCGCTTCATCGCACTATCGGGCCAGGAGCGGCTCGTTTACGATCAGAACCTCGACTATGTCGAGGAAGAATCCGCGCGCCACAGACGCAAGGGCGAAGCGCGTGACGACTAGGCCGGCGGCGGGACGCGCGACCAAAATTCCCGGCGTGCTGCTTGCCGGCGGCCTTGCGCGCCGAATGGGCGGCGGCGACAAACCGATGCGCCAGATTGCCGGCCGCACGATCCTTGACCGTGTGATCGCACGATTGAAGCCGCAATGCGACGGGTTGATCATCAATGCCAATGGCGATCCCGCGCGCTTTGCGTCGTTCGGATTGCCTGTGGTCCCGGACGGCGTAGCGGATTTCCCCGGCCCCCTTGCCGGTATTCTGGCGGCGCTGGACTGGATGGCTGCCAACCGGCCGGACGTCTCACTCGTGCTTAGCGCCGCCGCCGATTGCCCGTTCCTGCCGCGCGACCTGGTCACGCGCCTCCATCAGCCTCTCATTGCAGAAAATGCACAGCTCGCGGTGGCCGCGTCCGGCGGACAGTCGCACCCCGTGATTGGCCTGTGGAGTGTCTCGCTGCGCGACGAACTGCGGCATGCGCTGGTCGTCGAGGATATCAGGAAGATCGACCGCTGGACCGCGCGCTATCGCCTTGCAACCGTCACCTGGCCGACCGAGCCGCTCGATCCGTTCTTCAATGCCAATACGGTCGACGACATCGCCGAGGCCGAACGGCTGGCGGCGCTGGACGACAGCTAGTCTTATGCCGCGAGCGGCACGGTCCACGCGTCGTATCCGTAGACCCAGTCGCCGTCGGTCTTCTGCTTCAGCCAGGTATTGGCGCGTGAGGTAGCCTGCACCTGCGAGGTGCGCTCCTTCCGTGTCGCCTCGAAGCGGCGGAAGGCGTTTGCAACACCGTCGCGGTCGACGCCGTCGAGACAACGCGACAGGACGGCGGCATCCTCGATGGCCATAGCCGCACCCTGAGCCATATAGGGCGTCATCGGGTGGCAGGCATCGCCAAGCAACGTCACCTTGCCGTCCGCCCATCGCGGAAGCGCTTCGCGGTCGACGATCGCCCATTTGTGCACGTCGGGACAGGCTGCGAGAACCCGTTCGACCTGCCGGTCGAAGCCTTCGAACGCCTTGCGCAGATCCCTGACGTCACCCTTGGCCGACCATGACTCGATGCGGAATTCAGGCTCGGGCTGGCTGGTGACGAGATAGATTTCGCTGCGGTCGGGCTTCACATAATAGATGACGATGTGACGATCCTCGCCCCACCATTTGGTGCAATCGTCGATCTTTTCGCCGTTCAAGAGCGTGGCGGGATAGGTCGTGCGGTAGGCGATACGGCCGGTGTAGTTGACAGGGGCGGTATCGAACAGGATGTCGCGTACCGCCGAGTGCACGCCGTCAGAGCCGACGACGGCATCGGCGATCGCTGTCGTGCCATCGGCAAAGGTCAACCTCACACCGTCGGCCGTTTCATCCAATCCTGTCAGCTTGTGATTTAGCCGGACATATTGCTCCGGAACGGCGCTGGCGAGCGCTTCATGCAGATCGCCGCGATGAGCAAGCAGATATGGCGCACCGAACCGCGCCTCGGCGCTCTCGCCGAAGATCATGTCGAACTTGACTTCTCCGGTACGCCAGTCGCGGTTGTTCCAGGAACGCGGATAGAACGACTGGCTGCGCATGCGCTGCTCGAGGCCCAGTCCGCGCAGCACCTTCATCGCGTTACAGCCGACCTGGATGCCTGCGCCCAGCCGCGCAAACTGTCTGGCCTGTTCGTAGACGGTGACTTCAATGCCAACTTTGCGGAGTGTTGCGGCGGTAGCCAGCCCGCCCATGCCCGCGCCGATGATCGCTACATTCAAAGGCCTTGGCATCCCCACCTCGCTGTCACGCGGGTCTGAAGCCCGCTTGTTCCAGAACGTTGCGGCCCGACTCAGACGCCAGCGCGTCGAGAAAGGCCTGCACCACCGGGCGCTGCTTGCGTGCCTTCACCAGCGCGAAATCATAATGCTCTTCCGCGTATGGAATGAAACCCAGCCCCGTTGCATGTGCGACCGGCGCAATAGTCATGCCCCAATCTGCGCGATGCTGCGCCACGGCCGCCGCCACCGCATTGTGCGACCGCGGCTGATTCCAGTAGCCTTCCGGACGGGCGCCTTCGAGCAGACGGTCGATCAGAATGCGTGTGCCCGCGCCCTGGTTACGATTGACCATGATGCAGGCCGTATCGGCAAGCGCCGCGCGCACCGCCTCCTCCGGGCCGAACCCTTCGAAGCGCGGATCGCCCTTGCGAAACACGATACCCTGCATGCGCCGCCACCCCGGCACCAGTTCGAGACCTTCGGTGAGAAAAGGCGTGTTGTAGGATTCGCTCTTCTCGTCGAACAGATGGATCGGCGCCAGATCGCATTCGCCGCGCCTGGCCGCGGCCAGCCCGCCGAGGCTGCCCACTGCGATCGAGCGCACCGTCAGGCCTGCATGCGCCATCGGCGCGGTGACGAGATCGAGCCCGATGCAGTGGCTGCCGATGATGACGAGGTCAGGCACCCGCACATGGGGCGTGAACAGCGTGATCTCGGTCTCGGCATTCGCCGGCAACTGCTCGGCCAGCGCGTCGATCCTGAGGAAACCATCGGCTTGCGCAAACGACGTGATCGCACCGGAGCCTTTGCCGGTCGGGTAGGCGATCAGGCCGTCGTTGCCTTCCACCAGCGACACCATCACGAATTCGGTGCGACCGAGTTCGGAGGTGATCCGCACCGGCACGCGCGCCGAGACCTTCGCATCGTTGCGCGGCGGCAGGCCGGCCATCCTGCGCAACACAGGCACGATGATGTCGTGGAAAGTAAACATCGCCGAGGTCGGAAATCCCGGCAGGATGACGACCGGCTTGCTGTCGCATACTGCCAGGCACAGCGGCTTGCCGGGTTTCAGCGCCACACCATGGGCGACGATGCCAGGTTTGCCGAGCCGGCCAATGATGCGATGGGAGATATCGCCTGCGCCCTTCGACGTGCCGCCCGACAGCACCAGCATGTCACTTCCGGCCAACGCACTGCGCATGGCGGATTCAAGCGCCTGCTCGTCGTCTGGAACCGCGCCAAGGAAACTGGTCTCCCCGCCGTTCTCGGCGATCGCCGCAGTGACGACGGCACCGTTGGTATCGTAGATGGCGGCCGGCCGCAGCGGCATGCCGGGCTGCACGAGTTCGTCACCGGTCGACAAGATCGCTACGCGTGGTCGGCGCGCCACGACGACCTCCGCAATCCCGCAAGCAGCCAGCATGCCGATCTCGCGCGAACCGATCATGGTGCCGGCGCGCAGGAGCGCCTCGCCGCGCGCGATGTCGGAGCCCGCATAGGAGACGAACTGCCCCGGCGAAACGGCGCGACGCACCTCGATGGCGCGGTTACCGGATGGCTGGGTGTGTTCGACCATCACGATGGCATCCGCACCCCGCGGCACCGGTCCCCCGGTTGCGATCGGCGTCGCAGTGCCCGACAGCACCGGCCGCATTGGCGCCGTACCGCAGGCGATCACTTCATCGTTCAGGATCAGACGCACTGGCGTCGCCTCGCCGGCGGCCGCCAGATCGGCGGAACGAACGGCAAAACCGTCGACATTGGAGCGATCGAATGGCGGCACGTCGATCGGTGCCGTCACATCCTCGGCCAGCGAGCAGCCCAGCGCTTGCGCAAGTTTGCGCCGCTCGCCCTGCACTATCCGCGGAAACAGTGCTGCTTCGAAACGCGCAATTGCCTCTTCGCGCGGCAGGACTGCCAGAAACTGGCCCTGATCGATGGAGCCGTCGGCGGCCGAATGTATGGACTTCGCGTTGCTCATTGCGAGGTTTGTATCATTCTTCGATCAGGCGTGCATCGACCGGCGTGCCCGCCGCAAACCCTTCGGATCCGCCCGGCACTGTCAGCCAGGCCTCTGCCCGGGCAATCGCTTGCAGCGAAAGCTCGCCCACGGCCAGCGTGATCCAGGCGCCGTCCATGCACGTCAGCAGCACGACTTCGGCAAGGCCGACGCTGGAGGCTACCTTGCGCGCCAGCGGCAACCGGATCGTCTTTCGCGGCAATCGGCCGGACAGGCGATCGAGGGCGGGAAGCGCGAGGGTCCACCACGCGGCAATCGCGTGATCCGGCGCACCCGGCAGCGCCACGACTGGCGTCTTGCCGATACGCCCAATGGCCGCGGTGCGCCCGGGTTGCAAGGCGATCCCGTGGACGAGCACCTCACCCTGCCCGGCCAGCGCCATCACCGCCTCATCGCTGCGGCCGACACCACTGCCGCCGACACTGATCAGGAGATCGCTCGTGCCGGTATCGAGCGCGGCAGCGATCGATGCCGCATCGCGCGCGGTTGCGGCAACTGCATTCACTTCGGCGCCGGCCTGATGGGCGCTCTCGGCGATCAGGTCTGCGGTCAGCCTGCCGCCGGGAATATTGACGATGCGCAGGCGGGGCCGGCGCACGCGGAGCTCTGTCAAACCGGCCGCGCGCGCGATCAGAAGATCGCGCGTCAGGATACGGCGCCCCTGCATCGTCACGCTTTCGCTCGCGGCGAGATCACTGCCGGCACGACGCACGCCCTGCCCCGGCACGGCTTCCGCCACGACTTGTGCGATCGGGCCCGACACGTCCACGGAGTCCGCATCGACCACACAGTCGCAACCCGAGGGCATCGCATCGCCGGCCTCAACCCAGACCGGCGCCGACATCAACGGCAGCGGCGAGTAGGAGGACGCACCGACGAGGTCTCGCGCATGCAACGCAAAGCCATCGGCGGCCGCGACGTCATGCGAAGGAATCGCTGCAGGCGGCGCCGACCTGGCGGCGATGCAACCCCGCGCCTCCTCCAGCGCCACTTCCACCGGCGCCACAGGCTGAAGGCCATTCAGCAAGGCATCGAGCGCGACGTCGAGCGGCGTGAGCAATGCCGGCAGGCGCTGCAGCGAGGTCATGGCCCGGCCGCACCTCGATCATTGCCCCGGAAGGCCCTCGTCACTTCGCCACTCCAATCT
The DNA here is from genome assembly GCA_026125985.1 of Bradyrhizobium sp. Classification (GTDB taxonomy): domain Bacteria; phylum Pseudomonadota; class Alphaproteobacteria; order Rhizobiales; family Xanthobacteraceae; genus Bradyrhizobium. The sequence continues at coordinate 455 of JAHCKB010000249.1, read as the reverse complement.
CGCGCAGATACTTCATCGCGCCGGGATGGATCAGTTCCGGTTTCGGCGCAGCGGCCAGCGTGTTGACGGCGGTGGTTTCGCAGGCCTGAGGCAGCTTCTTGCAGAACGCAGCCTCGACGCCGTGCAGGGTGCGTGCAAGTCGCCCGGCGACGTCCTCGGGAAGGTCCGCACGCGTCAGGACGAAGCTCCAGGAGCCGACCGAATGGATGGCTTCCGTCTGGTTCGGGTAGCTGCCGGCCGGCACTGTCAGTGGCTTCAGATAGGAGTGCTTGGCGCGAATGCGCTCGATGTCGCCTGCATCGGGCGCAATGAAGCGGGCGCCGCCGGGGCTCGATGCGACCGCCGCAAATCCGGGCCAGCCGATACCGGCCCCCCAGAGCGCCGCAGCGCGGCCGTCCTGCACCATTGCCGGCCCGTCGCCGGCACGGTCCAGGTAGATCGATTTGAAGTCCTCA
>JAHCKB010000248.1 GCA_026125985.1 Bradyrhizobium sp. | reverse complement strand
GACCGCATTGGTGAAGATCGAGATGTCGGCCTTGGCGGCTGCGAGCTTGCTGTCATCGTCGCGCAGCCTGCGCAGCGGACGCTTCTCGGCGAGCAATTTGCGGGCGAACGCTTCGCCGCCGGAGGCAGGTCCCTCGACGATCTCCTCGATCAGGCCGGCCTTGAGCGCATCGGCCGCGCCGATCGGGTCGCCGCTGACGATCATCTTGACGGCGAGTTCAGGTCCCACGGCCCGCGGCAGCCGCTGCGTGCCGCCGGCGCCAGGCAAAAGGCCGAGCTTCACCTCGGGCAGGCCGAGCTTCGCTTCCTTGACCGCCACGCGATAGTGGCATGCCAGCGCGACCTCGAGACCGCCGCCGAGCGCGGTGCCGTGAATGGCGGCAACGATCGGCTTGGGTGAATTTTCCATCAGCACAAGCACCTCGTGCAGGCCCGGCGGCTTCGGCGGCTTGCCGAATTCGGTGATGTCCGCACCGGCGATGAAAGTGCGACCGCCGCAGGTCAGCACGATGGCCTTGATGCCGGCATCGGCAATCGCCTCCTTCATGCAATCGAAAATGCCGCCGCGCACCGCCGCGCTCAGCGCGTTCACGGGAGGACTGTCCACCGTGACGATGCCGATGACGTCATGACGTTCGAGCTTGACCACTGCGTTCACGTGACTCTCCCTGACTCTTGTTCTTGGTTAACTTGCGTTGAGTAGCTGCGCGAATCTGCCTTCAGGAACCGGCCCAAACGCTAGTTTCGCACTGCGAAATTAAATTCCACATCTTGACATGGAGGGTTATTTTGAAGCACGTCCGTTGTCAACGAGACAGACATCCAAGCAGGGAATGAAGCGTCCAGCCAAGAAAGCGGCGACAGATCGCAGCTTCGTCGTCGCACTTTCCCGCGGCCTCGATGTGCTGCGCGCATTCCAGCCAAATGATGGCTTGCTGGGCAATCAAGAGCTCGCAGCTCGCACCAAATTGCCAAAGCCGACCGTTTCACGGCTCACCTATACGCTGACAAAGCTCGGCTACCTTACACCCGTCCCGCGTTTCGAAAAATATCAGCTCGCACCGTCGGCCATGGCGCTGGGGTATGCCGCCCTGGCAAATCTGGGGGTGCGGCATCTGTCGGAGGCCTTCCGTGAAGAGGTGATGCGCGAGACCGGCGGCGCAGTCGCAGTCGGCGCGCGCGATCGTCTCAGCATGATCTATTTCGGACAAAGCCGAAACGGGCTGACGCTCGGCGTGCAACTGGACGTCGGTTCGCGCATTCCGATTGCAACCACGGCCATGGGTCGGGCGTATATCTGGGCGTTGCCGGCGGACGAGCGTGCCGCGCTGTTGCGCGAACTGCGCGAACATTACGGCAGCCGCTGGCAGAGGATTCGCGACGGCATCGAACGATCGGGCGAGATGGTGGCGCGCCACGGCTTCGCAATTTCCGCGGGCGAGTGGCAGGACGATGTGCATGCGGTCGGCGTCGCCTTGAAACTCAATGACGGAACAGGACCGTACGCATTTAATTGCGGCGCGCCGGCATTCCGCTTTACGGAAGACCGCCTGATCAGCGACATTGGACCTCGTCTGGTCGCGATGGTAAGGAACATCGAAACGGCGCTGGGGGGCATCGTTGCACCCGCCAAGAGAGAAGAAATCAGGAAGGGTAAAGGAGGGAGACAGCGTGTTGTCGAGGGGATCAGATAGCCGCCGCACAGGCTGGCGGATGAATTCGCGAGGTCAGGCCAGCCTGCCGGCGACGGGCGCGCCGAAATGACGCAGGCACAGCTCGCGCAGGGAAATGCTCCTCTGCTCGCGGTTCGCGACGTCAGCGTCGTGTTCGGCGGCATCATCGCGCTGAATGGCGTCACCTTCGACATGCACAAGGGCCAGATCCTCGGCCTGATCGGCCCCAATGGCGCCGGCAAGACGACACTGTTCAACTGCCTGTCCCGCCTCTATCAGCCATCCTCCGGCGACATCCTGATGGAAGGCGCCAGCATCCTGACGAGGCCCGCGCACAAGATTGCCGAGATCGGCATCGGCCGCACCTTCCAGAACGTGGCGCTGTTTCCCAATCTCTCGGTGATGGACAATGTCCGCATCGGCTGCCACTCGCGGACCTCAAGCGACATCATCAGCGACTCCTTCAAGCTCGCTTGGGTCCGGCGCAGCGAAGCGGGCATCAACAACAAGGTCCAGGAGATTCTCGCCTATCTCGATCTGGAGAACGTCGCCCACACGGTCGTCTCGGGCCTGCCCTTCGGCACCCAGAAGCGCGTGGAGCTTGCGCGTGCGCTTGCCGCCGACCCGAAGATCCTGCTGCTCGACGAGCCCGCCGGCGGCCTCAACCATGAGGAAGTCCATGTGCTCGGCGATCTCGTGCGCCGCATCCGCGACGAGCGCCACATGACCGTGCTGCTGGTCGAACACCACATGGGCCTCGTGATGTCGATCGCAGACCATGTCGTGGCGCTCAATTTCGGCCGCAAGCTGGCCGAGGGGACTCCGGCCGAGGTCCAGGCCAATCCCGATGTCATCAAGGCCTATCTCGGGAGCAAGGACCAATGACTTCGATGCTCAACGTCAGGGACCTGCATGCCTATTACGGCCAGGTCCAGGCCCTGTACGGGCTGTCCTTCTCGCTCAACGAAGGCTCGCTCACGACGCTGCTCGGCGCCAACGGCGCCGGCAAGACCACCACGCTGCGCGCGATCTGCAATATGGTGCGCTCGACCGGCGCGATCGAGTTCGACGGCGCGCCGCTCTCCGGCAAATCCACCGAGAGCATCGTCCGGCTCGGCATCGCGCATGTGCCGCAGGGCCGCGGCACCTTCACCACCATGACGGTGGAGGAGAACCTGCAGCTGGGGGCGATCTCGCGCAAGGACACCGCCGCCATCGCCTCCGATATCGAGCGGATGTACGAGCACTTCCCTGTGCTGAAGGAACGCCACACCCAGCAGGCAGGAACGCTATCGGGCGGCGAGCAGCAGATGCTCGCGGTCGCCCGCGCGCTGATGCTGCGGCCGCGCCTGATGCTGCTGGACGAGCCGTCATTCGGACTGGCGCCGCTGGTCGTGCGCGACCTTTTCAAGATCCTCGGCAAGATCAACCGCGAGGACAAGGTCACCATTCTGGTGGTGGAGCAGAACGCCCAGCTCGCGCTCGAACTCGCCGACCAGGCCTACGTCATCGAAACCGGACGCATCGTGATGTCGGGCAATGCCAGCGACATCGCCACCAACGAAGACGTCCGCAAATCCTATCTGGGTTACTAACGGAGCCAGGACGATGGAACTCTTTATCAACCAGGTCCTGGCCGGCATCTCGACCGGTGCGATCTATGCCTGCATGGCGCTGGCGGTCGTGATGATCTACCAGGCGATCGACCATCTCAATTTCGCGCAGGGCGAAATGGCGATGTTCTCCACCTTCATCGCCTGGCAATTGATGCAGTGGGGCGTGCCCTATTGGTGGACGTTCCTGCTCACGCTGGCGATCTCGTTCGCCGGGGGCATCCTGATCGAGCGGCTGCTGTTCAAGCCGCTGGCAAAGGCGCCGGTGCTGACCAACGTCGCCGGCTTCATCGCACTGTTCGCCATCATCAACTCGGTGGCCGGCCTGACCTGGGACTTCACCATCAAGGAATTTCCCTCGCCGTTCGGCTCTTCCGCGTTTCTCGGCAGCCGACTGATTTCGACCCACCAGGCCGGCATGATCGGTGTCACCCTGCTGATGCTGGTCGGCCTCTACCTGTTCTTCCAGTTCACTCGCATCGGCCTTGCGATGCGCGCCGCCGCGGCACTGCCTGAATCGGCGCGGCTCGTCGGCATCAACACGAGCTGGATGATCGCGCTCGGCTGGGGCATGGCGGCCGCGATCGGCGCGGTTGCCGGCATCCTGATCGCCCCGGTCGTCTTCCTCGAACCGAACATGATGGGCGGCGTGCTGGTCTACGGCTTCGCCGCCGCCGTGCTCGGCGGCCTCACTTCGCCGCTGGGCGCCGTCATCGGCGGCTTCTTGATGGGCGTCGTCGAGAACCTCGCCGGCACCTACATCCCCGAGGTGGGCAACGAACTGAAACTGCCGATCGCGCTTGCGCTGATCATCGTCGTCCTGGTCTTCAAACCTGCCGGTCTCTTCGGCCGAGCCATCATCAAGCGAGTCTGATCATGAGCGCTGCTGCAGAAGACGCCGTCACTGAAGCTCCGGCCGTCGAGGCCGTTCCGAAACGCGCCCTCTCGCTGGGCACCGGCGTGTCGCTGGCAATCCTGGCGGCTGCGCTCGTCGCACCCATTTTCGTGAAGAACTTCGTCGCCTTCCAGATGACGATGGTGATGATCTACGGGTTGGCGGTGCTGGCGCTCAACATCCTGACCGGAGGCAGCGGACAGTTCTCGCTCGGCCAGAGCGCGTTCTATGCGCTCGGCGCCTATACGACGGCGGTCCTGATGGAAAACGTCAACATGAACTATGCGCTGACGCTGCCGATCGCGGGCCTCGTCTCGTTCGGCGCCGGGTTCCTGTTCGGCAGGCCCGCATTGCGACTCTCCGGCATCTACCTGGCGCTGGCCACCTTCGCGCTTGCCGTCGCCATGCCCCAGTTCCTCAAGCTGCATTTCCTGGAGCACTGGACCGGCGGCGTGCAGGGTCTTGTGATCATCAAGCCGGATGCGCCGTTCGGCCTGCCGATCAGCCAGGACAAATGGCTCTACTACTTCACCCTTGCGATCACGGTGGCGATCTATGTCGGATCGATCAACCTGCTGCGATCGCGTTCGGGCCGCGCCCTGATGTCGATCCGCGACAATGAGATCGCGGCCTCCGCCATGGGCGTCGACGTCGCGCTCTACAAGACGCTGGCCTTCGGCGTGTCCGCGGGCATCACCGGCATCGCCGGCGGTCTCAGCGCCATCGTCGTCGCGTTCGTGGCGCCTGACAGCTACACGATCAACCTTGCGATCGCGCTGTTCCTCGGCATGGTGGTCGGCGGCGTTGGCTGGCTGCCGGGATCGTTCGTCGGCGCGGCCTTCATCATCTTCGTGCCGAACATCGCCGAGAGCGTCAGCAAGGGCCTGTCCGGCGCCGTGTTCGGCGTGCTGCTCTTCATCGTCATCTTCCTCGTACCGCATGGTGCAAGGCAGGTGGCAATCGTCGCCCAGCAGTTGATCGGCAAACTCAGAAAATGAACTCCCGGACAGGTGCAGGTTAATATTCCGCACTGCGGTTAACCACGCGATCCATTCGACCGAAAGACAGGCCCCCTGCGACGCCATCGCAGGGGGCTTTCTTGTTGCCCGTGGACGCCAGAGGGTATTCAATAGCGGTCAAAGGCCGCCAAGTGCCTGCCAGACAACAAATAAAGACACAGGAAACCGGATCCAGGGAGATCAGAATGCCCATTAATCAATTGCGACTGGGAGCGTTCGCGACCGCAGCCGCACTTCTTGCTGCTACCAGCAGCCCGACTTTCGCTCAGAAAAAATACGATACCGGCGCTACCGATACCGAGATCAAGATCGGCAACATCATGCCCTACTCGGGTCCCGCGTCGGCCTATGGCGTGATCGGCAAGACCGAGCAGGCCTACTTCAACAAGATCAATGCCGAAGGTGGCATCAACGGCCGCAAGATCAATTTCATCACCTATGACGACGCCTACTCGCCGCCCAAAACGGTGGAGCAGGCGCGCAAGCTGGTCGAGAGCGACGAGGTGCTGTTCATCTTCAACCCGCTCGGCACGCCGCCGAACTCGGCGATCCACAAATACATGAACCAGAAGAAGGTGCCGCAGCTCTTCGTCGCCACCGGCGCCACCAAGTGGAACGACCCGAAGAACTTCCCCTGGACCATGGGCTGGCAGCCCAACTACCAGAGCGAATCCCGCATCTACGCCAAGTACATCATGAAGGAGAAGCCGAACGCGAAGATCGCGATCCTCTACCAGAACGACGATTACGGCAAAGACTACGTCAAGGGCCTGAAGGACGGCCTCGGCGCCAAGGCAGCCTCGATGATCGTGATCGAGGAGAGCTACGAGGTATCGCAGCCGACCATCGATTCCGCCATCGTCAAGCTGAAGGCGACCAACGCCGACGTGTTCTTCAATGTCACCACGCCGAAGTTTGCGGCGCAGGCGATCAAGAAGATGGCTGAAGTCGGCTGGAAGCCGATGCATTTCCTCAACAACGTATCCGCTTCGGTCGGCACCGTGATGAAGCCCGCCGGATATGAGAACGGCCAGGGCATCATCTCCTCGGCCTACATGAAGGATCCGACCGACGCGCAATGGAAGGACGATCCGGGCATGAAGGAATGGAACGCCTTCCTGGACAAGTATTTTCCGGAAGCCAACCGCGCCGACGGCTCGGTGGTGTACGGCTACAACGTGGCCCAGGGGCTGGTGCAGGTGCTGAAGCAGTGCGGCAACGACCTGACCCGCGCCAATGTCATGAAGCAGGCGGCGAACCTCAAGGGCTTCGTCCCCGGTGGATTCCTGCCGGGCATCAAGGCCAATACTTCGCCGACCGATTTCGCACCGGTCTCACAGCTTCAGCTGATGCGCTTCAAGGGTGAGACCTGGGAGCGGTTCGGCGAAATCCTGAGCGGCGACGTCGGCGGCTAGCAAGACAGGCCGCTGCCTAAAGATGCCGCCCCTCGCGCCGCCGGCGCGGGGGGCTTTTTGTTGTGATGTTGCAGCCGAAATGCTACCTACGACGCGCCAACAAGAGTCCCCTTCGGGGTCCAGGCAAACGTGAATGCAACTCAAAGGGAGAGAGAGACGGAATGTCCGTTACTAACAAACTCGCGGTGATTTCTACCGCGCTCGCCGTGGTTGCTGCTTCATCGAGCGGAGCACTGGCGCAAAAAAAGTACGACACCGGCGCCAGCGACACCGAGATCAAGATCGGCAACATCATGCCCTACTCGGGTCCCGCGTCGGCCTATGGCGTGATCGGCAAGACGGCAGAAGCTTACTTCAAGAAGATCAATGCCGAGGGCGGCATCAACGGCCGCAAGATCAACTTCATCACCTATGACGACGCCTACTCGCCGCCC
>JAHCKB010000247.1 GCA_026125985.1 Bradyrhizobium sp. | reverse complement strand
CGACGATCCCCTGGGATTGGAACCCGGCGACAAGATCATTGCGTTGCGATCCACGCGTGGCGATCCCCTGGCAAAACTGCACACGCATCATCAGATCGACGAGGCGCAGTACCGCGGCGGCCGGGCGTTTCAGAACGATTGGGAGCAGGCGGAACGCGGTCCGCGCGCGATCGACCTGACGCGCGAACGCGTGGATGGCGGCCAGGCGCGAGAGCCTCTTACGGAAGGGCAGCGGCGCGCCGTCATGCGGCTCAACCGGATCGAGCATGAACTCGGCGCAGACGGCACGGAACTCGTTCACGAAGTGCTGGTCCTCGGGATGACCATGCAACAGGTCGGGGAGCGCCGCGGTCTGATTACCCAGCGTTGGAAGGACTACTTCGCGCGGCGGTTCCAGGAATGCTTGGACCGGCTCGCTCAATTCTACGGCTTTGCGGCCCCCGCGCGGATGCCGGTCAAAAGCCTCCAGCGCTGAAGCGTAGTGGCTGCACGACGTCGTAGGCTGCCTTGCTCAGTGGAACGGCGTAGTCGACGGTCAGTGCACCGAATGGCGATGCCCAGGTCAGGCCAACGCCGACCGAGGAGCGCACGATGTTCTTGTCGGCAACCTGCAGCGATTGACCCGAAAACGTCGTCGGGCCGCGGTAGCCGAACACGCTGCCGGCATCGACGAATGCGGATGCCTTCAATCCGTATTCGTCGGGCACGCCCGGGATGCTGCTCTGCAGTTCGGCAGTCGTCGCAAAATACATGCTTCCGCCGAGATTGTCCCGCGTGGAGCCTGCCGTCAGGTCGCGGGGGCCGAACCCATAGGGTGCAAAGCCCCGCACCATGGTTGGGCCGCCAAAGAAGGTGTTCATGAGGGGCGCCTGCTGCCCACCCCAGCCGGTAATGTAGCCGCCTTGCCCGCGCACCATGGCGACAACGTCGCTGTTGAGCTGATGATAGTAGCGGGTATCGCTCGTGGTACGCAGGAACCTTACGTCGCCGCCGAGGCCCGCAATGTCCTGGCTGAGCTGCGACCTTATTCCGCTGGTCGGGCTCTTGTTGTTGTCGAGCGTGCTGAACGTGGTGGTGGTTCCAGCCTGGGAAACCCAGGCGGCTCCGGCCGCGGCGGCCTGCTGGATCGGCAACGACGCGATGAGGCCACTGGAATTCGGCGACAGCGTAATGTTCTGATTGTAGAGCGAGTAGCGCCACTGTACGCCGAGTTGCTCGGAAAGGGGCGTGCCGAACAGCAATGACGCGCCGTAGGTCGCGCTACCATAAGACTGGTAGCTTGTCGGGTCGCTCTGCCGGCCAAACAGTTCGATGCCGGCGGCGACCCGCGTGCCAAGGAAGTAGGGTTCCGAAGCCGAAAGATTGACGCTCCGGGCATACTGGCCGAACGTTGCCGATGCTCTCAGATCGTAGCCGGTGCCGTAGAAGTTGCGCTCGCTGATCTTGACCTCGCCCATCCAGCCATCGGTGGTCCCGTAGCCGCCGGAGTAGTTGATCTCGCCGGTCGGCTGATCGACGGTTTCGACGTCGAGCACGACGCGATCCTGCGATGAGCCGAGGCGGCTCGTGATTTTTACCGTCTTGAAGTAGTTGAGGTTCTTCAGCCGGCGTTCTGCACGGTCGATCAGGGCCTTGTTGTAGGGATCGCCTTCGCCAAAGTCGAACTCGCGGCGGATCACGTAGTCGCGGGTACGCGAATTGCCGTGGATTTCGATACGCTCGACGTAGGTGCGCGGACCCTGGTCGATGACGTAGGCGATATGGATGCGCTGTGCGGCCTGATCCCGGATGATACGCGGCGTGGCGTGCGCGAAGGGATAGCCGAGCTTCGCAAGTTCGATAGTCAGCTGCTCCGTCGTCTTGTCGAGTGCGTTGCCATCGAATTTTGCGCCGCTTCGGATCAGCGTCAGGCGCGATAATCGACCGGGATCGACTCCGGGGATGTTACAGACGACGTCGGCATTGCCGAACCTGTAGAGTGGACCTTCGTCGATCGTGAAAGTGACCGTGAATCCCTTTTGCGCCGGATCGTATTCAGCTCTTGCCGCAGGTATGCTCACATCGGCGTAGCCCTTGCTGCGATAATAGGTGCGAAGCAATTCCCGATCCTGAGAGACGCGGTCCGGATCATAGGCGTCGCCTCCCGTCAGAAAGCTCAGCATCGTGTGTGCGGAAGTCTTGATGACAGCGTTGAGCTGCCGGCTGCCGAAAGCGCGGTTACCAATGAATTCGATCTTTCGCACCGGTGTCTTCGCGCCCTCCGTGATTGCATAGACGAGATCGACGCTTCCATTGCCGCGATCGATGACTTCCGGCCTGACGCTCACTTCGTCGCGCCCAACACGCCGATAGACCTCAACAATGCGATTGGCGTCCGATTGTACGGTGGCGCGCTGCAGCGCGCCGCGCGGCTTTGACCCGATGGCCGCAGCAAGATCGGCATCCTTGACCTTCTTGTTGCCCTCGAATGCTACGCGGACAAGCACTGGAGCTTCGGTGACACGCACAGTCAGCTTGCCGGCCGCGGCGCGGTCGATCGAAACGGTCTCGAAGAGGCCGGTTCCGATCAACGATTTCAAGGCGGTGTCGCGCGCGGCTTCGTCATAGCCTCCGCCGGGTGAGGCGTGAAAATGGGAACGAATGGCCTCGGCCTCGACGCGGCGATTACCCTCGACGATGATCGTCTGTGATGACGATGACGCCGTTTCAGCCGCCATCGCGATCGACATCATCGCGACGGTCGCGGTCAGTACTCCGCCCATCGCCAACAGACGTCGTGCAAGCTGGCGATAGGGGCTGCGTCGGTTGCTCACGTCCCTGCAGGACTCCGGTTACTTGCTTGCGATGCAATTGCCGGCGAGGGGCAAAAGAATGTCTGACTCAGGGAGACTTGCGGGCAGCTGCCACATTTCGGGCGCCAAGCTTAACGCTCGATTTCTCAGAATTGTCGCAATGGGCGCCTCATGTCCCGCTCAGGGAGTAGCCGAAAACGTTGGCGTTAGCTTCGCCGACGCCCGTCAGGAGCACCAGATGCGATACCCAGCTCTCGTCGCGGCCGCGATGTTCCTTGTTCAGCCTGCATGGGCGGAGAAGGTACCGGAGATAGATCCGCGCGCTTCGCTCGGCGTAGTGCAGCAGTGGATATACAACTACCGGGCCAAGCCGGACTACGCCCATGTCCCGGCTGCCGTGCGCGTGCTGTTCCACTCGCAGACCTTCAAGGAGCCGGAGAATGCCGGAATCTATATCGGCTTTATCGCGGGCGCGATCGGATCGAACCCGGCAAAGGCCGATAAGCTAATTGCCAACTTCTTCCCGGTGGCGTCTGAGGACGAATGGGTGATTGTCCGGGCCATCGCCTATTCGGGTCACCGGGACTGGCGCAATCTGCTTCGCAGGGTGGCGCCCAGGATGCCGGGGCGTCGCGTGATGATCGATAACTATCTCACCGGCAGGCTGCCGATCCTGAGCGAAATTCCGCTCGAGGAGGCGAGGCCGGGCATGGTAGACAAACTCAAGCGCACGTTCACGAAGAACCCCTTCGGCAAGGAAGAGCGGAAGGTCAATACGAAGCTGACCTTCGCGGGCAACCAGGACCTGCTCGACACACTATGGGGTTACTACTTCGCGACCGGCTCGCATGTCCCCATGAAGCGTATCGTGGAGATGCTGCCCTGGAGCAAGAGCCGTGACACCGTGGACAAGCTCACTGTCGGCAGCATGGCGCGCTATACGCTGGCGAGCTATGCCATCCGCGACGCCAAGCTGCGCGAATACCTCCGCAGCGAGCTATCGCGCGCAAAGGACCCGGTCAGGGCGCCGCTGGCAGAGGTGGTCGAAGCCGCCGATACCGTGCAGATCGGCGCGCTGCGACGGGACGCGGTCGCCGCCGTCGAAGAGTTGAAGACCAAGGGGTCGGATGCGCGGCGCAATCTCGACTTCTGGGGGCAGGTCGGTGTCGGTGCGGTGGCACTCGGCTGCGTCTCTGCGGCAGCCTTGGGTCAGGTGGCGGTCGGCATTCCCTGCGTTATTGGTGGCTCGGCCTCGCAGGGACTGCTGTCGTTCTGGCAGAAGAACCAGCAGTGAGGTCAGCCGGCCCCTGTGGGCTGCCGGCTGGCTGATTCCCGTCATGACCGGCCGGCCACCGTTGGGGGGCGGGCGGACAGCTATGCCCGCGACAGGTCCCGCCCTGCAAAATCCGGATTTGGCCTTGTCTGCGGCCTTCGCTAAAAGTCGCAAAGCGAAGATCCGGCACCATTGCGGCCGGGCGAAATGACGAGGAAACGCCTGAAATGACCGGGGGACCGCATCTGCCGGAACGTGCGCCGCGCGCCAAGGAACAGCCGAAGGCGCTGGAAGGGTTGCTGGTGATCGATTTCACCCGGGTCGTCGCCGGACCGGCCTGTACGCAGACGCTGGCAGATTTCGGTGCCGAAGTCATCAAGATCGAGAATCCGGATGGGGGCGACGATACGCGAGCGTACGAGCACGCCGAGATCGGCGGCGAGAGCGCGGCCTTCCTCAGCCTCAATCGCAACAAGCGCGGTATTGCCCTCGACTTTACCAACCCCAAGGCGTTGGAGATTGCCCGCGCGCTGATCGCCAAGGCGGATGTGGTGGTGGAGAATTTCTCCGGCGGCGTGATGAAGAAGTACGGGCTCGACTATGACTCGGTGGTGTCTACCAATCCGCGCCTGATCTATTGCTCGATCTCGGCTTACGGCCGCAAGGGTCCGTTTGCACTGCGACCGGGTTTCGATCCGATCACGCAGGCGGAAAGCGGCTTCATGTCACTCAACGGTTTCCCGGACGGAGAGCCCGTGCGCACGGGACCGCCGATTGTGGACCTGGCCACGGGAATGTCCGCCTGCAACGCGATCCTGATGGCTTTGCTCGCACGCGAGAAACTCGGGAGAGGCCAGCGTGTCGAAGTTGCTCTGATCGATACAGCAGTCGCCATGACCGGATTCTACGGAATGGCCTATCTGATCAGCGGCAACAACCCTGGTCGGTTCGGCAACTCGCCAAATGGATCGCCGACGGTTGGTGTCTATCACGCCTCCGACGGGCCGTTCTACATGGCCTGTGCCAACGATCGGCTTTATCGCCGGCTGGTCACGGAAGTGCTGGACAGGCCGGACCTTGTGACCGATCCGGATTTTTCCCATCGCAAGGCAAGAACGGCTAACAAGGAAAAGCTCCGCGCCGTCATTGCAAGCGTCTTCGCAACCGATACGCTCGAGAACTGGATGGCGAAGATGAAGAAAGCCAATATTCCCGTCGGCTACCTGCGCACGGTGGAAGAAGGATTCAATGCGCCCGAGATACGCGGACGCGACCGACTCAGCCGCATCCCGCATCCGACAGCAGATTGGGTGCCCAATATCGAGACTCCCCTCAATATGAGCCTGACCCCGACGGTGGATCCCGTTGCGGCCCCCTTGCTCGGGCAGCACACCAAGGAAGTGCTGCGCAAGACCCTCGGCTATGACGATCGCCGCATCGGCGAACTCGCCGAGGCCGGCGCATTCGGCAAACCGACCGAAACGCGCGGGGCGGATGAATAGAATGTTACCAGGGAGCGAAGCACATGAATGACGGCACGCCGAACCGGCCAACGCGGAATGTCGAACTCGGCGCCAGCGGCGAGGAGTTCCAGAATCTGCACGAGTTCGTTCGCAAGGCGCGCGCCCGGCTCAACCAGAATGCGTGGGACTATATCGTCGGTGCGTCCGAGACCGAGACCACGATGCGCCGCAACCGCATGTCGCTCGACGAGATCGCGTTCCGTCCGCGCGTGCTGCGCAATGTTGCGAAGGTCGACGCATCCGTCGAGGCTTTCGGCCGACGGCTGAGGTTGCCGGTGATGATCGCGCCGGTCGGTGCGCTCGAGATCTTCGACCCTGAATCCGGCGCCGCCGTTGCGCGTGGCGCCGGTAGATTCGGTGCTGCCCACATGCTGAGCTCGGTGTCAGAGCCTGGACTTGAGAAGACGGCGCAGGCGGCGCCCGATGCGCTCCGTTTCTACCAGCTCTATGTTCGCGGCGACGATGCCTTTGTCGAAGATGTCGTCAGCCGCTCGATTTCCAATGGCTATGCGGCATTCTGCCTGACGGTTGATACCGCGCATTACAGCCGCCGTGAACGCGACATCGCCAAGCGTTATGTGCGCGAGAGCCGGATTCGGGCAACCGGCGACGACTTCCAGAAGGGACTGGATTGGCGGACGGTCAAGCTGATCAAGGAAAAATTCAGGATACCGCTGGTGATCAAGGGCATCGCCACCGCCGAGGATGCCCTGATCGCACTCGACCATGGCGTCGACTGGATCTACGTCTCCAACCATGGGGGGCGTCAGCTCGATCACGGCCGGGGCTCGATGCAGGTGCTGCCCGAGATCGTCAACGCCGTGGCCGGCCGGGCCAGGATCATGGTCGACGGCTCGTTCTGCCGGGGCACCGACATCGTCAAGGCGATTGCCTCAGGGGCCGATCTCGTCGGCATCGGCCGGCTGCAGTGCTGGGCGCTGGCTGCCGCAGGCGAGGAGGGTATCGTCCGGATGCTGGAGCTGCTCGAGGACGAGGTGATCCGTTGCCTCGGGCTGCTCGGTGTCACCAGCTTCAAGGAGTTGGACAAGTCCTATCTGCATCCCGCTACGGCGACCAATCTGCCGAGCGTGTACAGCGCTTTCCCGTTGCTGGATATCGAGCCATATCGGTATTGACCTCTCGACGCCACAATCCCGACATCATTCCGCGCCGGCGGTTTTGGCGTAATCTACCGGGATTGATTGATGAATTTCGCGTGAGCCGTTGCGGACAGGCGAGGAGGTCGTGCAGCGTCCTAACAAGTTCCCTTGGAACGTCCTGAAAATGCGCCAAGCGCTGACGTTTTTGGCCACATTCAGGATCGACCATCTCCACCATGAAAACGCTGGCCGTCATCTCGATTCTGGCTCTGCTCACTCTCTCGGGCGCAGCCTACACAGATCAGCTGCTGACTTCGGATCAGCACGTGGCACAGCGGGTGAATTGACGCGGGCCGCGGGGGCGGCGTCGGGGACAAGGGGCGAACGATGCTTTCAGTGGATCAGTTTCTCAGGTTCATCAGCGTGCCGGCGGTCTTGCTGGCATTCCA
>JAHCKB010000246.1 GCA_026125985.1 Bradyrhizobium sp. | reverse complement strand
GGGACGGGGTGATGATCTATCGACGTCGTCGTGCTTCAAAGGTGCAGTTTGTGCTTCGCGCGAGCCGTACAGCTCGACATAGATACCTTCGAGCACTCCCGCCAGATTGTCCGTGACCTCAGAGTTCCAAAATCTGACTACGCGATAGCCCTCGCGTTCAAGCCAAAGCTGCCGCTTTCGATCGCTGTTCGTTGCGGCGTCCTCGTTGTGATGTCCGCCGTCGAGTTCGATGATCAAGCGCTTGGCCGGACAGAAGAAGTCCACGACATACGGACCGATGGGTGCTTGCCGCCTGAAGTGTGTGCCGTCAGTCGGAAGCTCCTTCAGCGCACGCCAAAGGATGCGTTCGTGCGGCGTCGTATTCGCACGCAGTCGTTTGGCAGTCGCCCGGCGGATCGATGTTGAGACCATCTGTGCGGCTTCACCCCACCCCGCTTGCTTCGCAAGCGACCCTCCCCCTGCAGGGGAGGGTGAAGAGAGCCCATTCTCAGGATTCATGCAAGCCGAGACTAAGTCGCGCCCTCGCTCTGAAACCCGAGATAACTCGCGGCGACGCGGTCGTTGGCGGCGATCTCGGCGGCCGGGCCGGAGAGGACGAACTCGCCGAGCTCCATGACATAGGCGCGGCCGGCGATCTTCAGCGCGGCCTGCGCATTCTGCTCCACCAGCAGCACCGAGACCCCGCTGGCGCGCAGCTCGGCGATGGTGCGGAAGATGTCGGCGACGATGATCGGGGCAAGTCCGAGGCTCGGTTCGTCCAGCATCAACAGGCGAGGTGCGCCCATCAGGGCGCGGCCCATGGCGAGCATCTGCTGCTCGCCGCCGGACAGCGTGCCGGCGAGCTGCTTGCGACGTTCTTTCAGCCGCGGGAACAGCGCGTAGACACGCTCGAAGGATTGCGCGGCGGCGGCTCTGGGAATGCGGAAGGCGCCGAGCTGCAGATTGTCCTCGACATTCATGGTAGCGAACAGCTCGCGACGTTCGGGCACCAGGCTGATACCGAGCGCCACGCGATCCTCGATCTGAAGTCGCGCAATGTTCTCGGAGGCGAAAGCGATGTGGCCCTTCAGCGGCAGGATGCCCATGGCGGCGTTGAGCAGCGTGCTCTTGCCGGCGCCGTTGGCGCCGATGATGGCGACGATCTCATTGTCGGCAACCGCAAGCGAAACGCCGCGGACGGCCTCGACCTTGCCGTAGGAGATATGGACGTCGGAGATTTCCAGCAGTGCGCTCATGCCTCCGCTCCGAGATAGGCCTTGATCACGTCAGGATTGGTCTTGATCGCCTGCGGCGTGCCTTCGGCGATCTTGGTGCCGAAATCGAGCACCACGACGCGGTCGGCGAGATCCATGACGAATCCCATGTCGTGTTCGACCAGCAGCACCGACATGCCGCCGTCGCGCAGTTGCCGCAGCAGCGCGGCGAGCCGCTGCTTTTCCATATGGCGCAGACCCGCAGCGGGCTCATCGAGCAGCAGCAGCACGGGATCGACGCAGAGCGCACGCGCGATCTCGACGATCCGCTGCTGGCCGAGCGAGAGCGAGCCCGCCAACTGGTCGATCTGGTCGCCGAGCCCGACGCGCTCGATCTGCCGCGTGGCTTCCGCCAGCAGCCTCGCCTCGTCGGCGCGGTCGAGCCGCAACATGCTGGATATCGCGCCGGAAGAGCCGCGCAGATGTGCGCCGATCGCGACGTTCTCGAGCACGGTCATGTCGGGCACCAGCTTGACGTGCTGGAAGGTGCGGGCAATGCCGACCTTGACGATCTCCTGAGGCGGCGCATTGTCGACATGCTTGCCGAGGAAGGAGATCGCGCCGCCGGTCGTGGTGAGCACGCCCGTGATCAGGTTGAAGGTCGTGCTCTTGCCGGCGCCGTTGGGGCCGATCAATGCGACGATCTCGCGCGTCTGCACGTCGAAGCTGACGTCGTTGACCGCGATCACGCCGCCGAAGACCTTGCGTGCATTCTCGATCTGCAGCAGCACCGCCGGCTCGGTCGGCGAACGCACGCGTCCAGGCAGGGTCAGCGCCGTGTCGGGATGCTTGCGGCGGGCCCTGAACGGCCACCAGGACATCAGCAGGGGCCAAGCGCCCGATGGGGCGAGCTGCAGCAGCAGCACCAGCAGGATTCCGAACACGGTGGTCTCGAGCTGCGCCATGCCGCCGAAAATGTAGGGCAGGTAGCTCTGCAGAATTTCCTTCAGGATCACCACGATGCCGGCCCCCAGCACCCCGCCCCAGACATAGCCGGCGCCGCCGACCACGGCGATGAAGAGATACTCGATGCCGGCGTGGGCGCTGAACGGGGTCGGCGTAACGGCGCGCTGGAAATGCGCGTAGAGCCAGCCGGAGAGGCCGGCGAGCACGGCGGCATAGATGAAGACCAGCAGCTTGGCGCGAGGTGTTTGCACCCCGAATGCTTCGGCCGCGATGTGCCCGCGGCGCAGCGCGCGGATGGCGCGGCCGGTGCGGGAATCCAGCAGGTTCATGGTCAGCACCGCCGAGATCAGCACCGCAGTCCAGATCACGAAGTAGATCGAATGCGGATCGAGCATCCTGAATCCGCCGATCGACAGCGGCGGAATGTTGGAGATGCCGTCGTTGCGGCCGATGAATTCGAGCTTGCTGAAGAGATAGTAGAGGCCGATGCCCCAGGCGATGGTGCCGAGCGGCAGATAGTGGCCTGAAAGGCGGACGGTGATGAGGCCGAGGATGACGGCGGCGACGCCGCTGACGATCAGCGAGGCCGGCAGAGCGAGCCAGGGCGACACGCCGTAGGCCGTGCTCAGCAGCGCCGTGGTATAGGCGCCGAAGCCGCAGAAGGCGGCCTGGCCGAACGAGGTGAGGCCGCCGACGCCGGTGAGCAGCACCAGCCCCATCGCGACCAGCGCGGCGAGACCGATATTGTCCAAGAGCACGATCCAGAACGGCGGCATGCCCGGGATCAGCGGGATCGCCGCCATGACGGCGGCAAAGACGAAGAGGGGCCAGCGGTCGATCATCGCTCAGTCTCCCTCTTCCTCGACCGCGGGCGCGGCAAGCGAGCGCAGCACCAGCACGGGGATGATCAGGGTGAAGACGATCACTTCCTTGAAATTGGAGGCATAGAACGAGGAGAACGCCTCCACGCAGCCGACGACCAGCGCGGCGACCGCGGTCAGGGGGTAGCTCACCAGCCCGCCTATGATCGCGGCGATGAATCCCTTGAGGCCGATCAGGAAGCCGGTGTCGTAGTAGAGCGTGGTGATCGGCACGATCAGGATGCCCGAGATGGCGCCGATCACGGAGGCGAGCAGGAAGGCGATCTGGCCTGAAAGCGTGGTGCGGATGCCGACCAGCCGCGCGCCCAGGCGGTTGACGGCGGTGGCGCGCAGCGCCTTGCCCATCAGCGTGGTGCCGAAGAACAGCCACAGCGCGATGATGAAGGCGATGGTGACGGCATAGACCGCGATGCTCTGGCCGGTGAAGCGCAGCGTGCCCACGGTGAAGGCGGCGGTGGAAATCGGCGGGCCGCGCAAGCCCTCGGCCCCGAAGAACACGAGGCCGAGGCCCTGCAGCGCCAGATGGCAGCCGACCGAAGCAATCAGCAGCACCAGCACGGACGTGTGGGCCAGGGGCTGGAAGGCGAGGCGGTAGAGATAGAGCGCGATGGCCGCGACGGTCAGCAGCGCAAGCACGATGTTGACCGCGATCGGCGTCTTGGGACCGGCGAGCAGATAGGTTGCCGCGACGATCGCGGCCGGGAAGACGAGGTTGAGCGCAAAGCTGCGGCCGATCCTGTTCAGATGCAGCGCGCGGCGGGCGGTGAAAAGGTCGAGCACAAAGGCGACGGCGCCCATGGCGAGCGCCAGCCAAACCGTGCCTGGCACAGTGCCGGTGCACAGCATCGCGTAGCTCAGCGCGCCGAAAGTGACGAATTCGCCCTGCGGAATCAGGATGACGCGAGTGACGGCAAACACCAGCACCAGCGCCAGCCCGAGCAGCGCGTAGATTGCGCCGTTGGTGATGCCGTCCTGGATGAGGAACAGCATGATCGTCGTGTTCAAGACCGGACGCTCCCCCTGACGCCGGCGGGCACGGCATGCGCCCCGGCCATCGCAATTGCTCGCCAGTTGAAAACGACTGGCTTTTGATATATTGGATAACAATTATCTGATATAACATCAAGGCCGAACCAGCCTTGAGATGCGGCACAGCCATTTCTAGCGGGATTGCGAGCTTCGAGCGATGACTGTTTCAAAGAGCGCCGATGTCGGCGTCGCCAAGCCGGCCCGTTCCTCCCGCAAGGAGAATGGCGAGGCTGCGGGCGAGTCCGCCGCGCTGCAGCTCGGCGAGCTTTCGGAACTCCTCGGCTATTCGCTGAAGCGGGCGCAACTGAGGGTCTTCGAGGACTTCCTCAAATGCGTCGCGCCGCTGCAACTGACGCCGGCTCAGTTCTCGGTTCTGCTCCTGCTCGAACGCAATCCGGGCCGCAACCAGACCGAGATCGCCAACACGCTCGGCATCCTCAGGCCCAACTTCGTGTCCATGCTGGACGGGCTGGAAAGTCGCGATCTCTGCACGCGGATGCGCTCGACCAACGACCGACGCTCGCACATTCTGGTGCTGACCGAGAAGGGCCGCGCGGTGCTCGCCCGCGCCAAGAAGCTGGTCGCCACCCGGCACGAGGCTCGGCTGAACGAGTTGCTCGGGCCGGCCAACCGCGCAGCATTGCTGGACATGCTGGCGAAGATCGCGCGGGAGTTTTGAGCCCTCGCTCCAGAGCGCATGCTCACGCAAGTACTCCATCCGCCGCGGCAACGTGCGGGTCCCGCGCGGAAATGGGTGCGGCCATTGAAGCGAAGCGATGTGTCAATCCACCAGGATCGCCCTGACGTCATTGACGTTGGTCAGGGTCGGTCCGGTAACGAGCAAATCGCCGGTCTGCGAAAAGAAGCCGGTCGCATCGTTGTTGGCGAGATAGGCCTGCGGATCGAGACCGAGCGATTTCATCTTCGCAAAGGTGGTCGTATCGATCATGGCGCCGGCTGGATCTGACGCACTGCCGGCGCCGCCGTCGGCGCCATCCGTGTCGGCGGCGATGGCCGCGATGGCCGGCGTGTCCTTCAGCAGCGCTGCCAGCGCCAGCGCATATTCCTGGTTGGGGCCGCCGCGGCCGTTGCCGCTTACGGTGACGGTCAACTCGCCTCCGGACAGGATGGCGAGGCGCCGGCCTTCGGCGCGTGCCTTCAATGCCATCTCGGCGTGCATGGCTGCGACATCGCGGGCTTCGCCTTCCAGATCGGCACCGAGCGCAACGGTCTCGTAACCCGCATCCTTCGCAACCTTGACGGCGGCCTCATGCGAAGCCTTCGGTTTTGCGATCAGTTCGAACCGCGCGCGGGCGAAGGCGGGATCACCGGCCTTGCAGCTTTCGTTCCGGGGATCATTGAGCGCGCGTCGCACCGCGTCGTCGACAGAGAGATTGTATTTCGCGACGATCGCGCGCGCATCTGCAAGCGTGGTTGAATCGGAAACCGTGGGGCCGGAGGCGATCGCGGAGGGATCGTCATGCGGAACATCTGATATCGCGAGCGTGACGATTGCGGCGGCGCGCTGGCCGGCGCGCGCCAGCCGTCCGCCCTTGATGCGCGAGAGGTGCTTGCGAACGACGTTCATCTCGCCGATCGGTGCGCCCGAGCGGAGCAGCGCGCGGTTGACCTGCTGTTTCTGCGCAAAGGTTATTCCCTCTGCCGGTGCGATCCAGTTGGCGGAGCCACCGCCGGAGAGCAGCACCAGCAGCAGATCGTCCGGGGTTGCCTCTGCGGCCAGGCGCAGCGTGTCGTCGGCGGCCTTCAGCCCCGCCTCATCCGGCACGGGATGACCGGCCTCGATCACCGTGATCCGCCGCGTCGGCACGCCGTGGCCGTGGCGTGTGGTGGCGATCCCGATCAGCCGCGACGGGTCGAGCTTCATCTCGTCGAGATAATGCCGCTCGGCGCTCGCGGCCATTGCAGCGGCGCCCTTGCCGGCGGCAAGGCAGATCACGCGGCCCTTCGGCAGCGGCGGCAGATGCCTGCCGAGCATCGTGTCGGGATGCGCTGCGGCTACTGCCGCGTCGAAAATCGCGCGCAGGAGAGGGCGTCGGTCGGTCATCGCATCATGGTCCGGGATTTTCGGAGAGGCCCGTTATCCGATTTATCCGGGCAAAAGAAAACCCCCGCGGGGAGCACGCGCGCCCCGCGGGGGGTTCTGAGTATGAACGATCAGGACACGTAAGGTGGCGATTAGCCGCCGACGTCTCCGGTCATGACTTCGCCGAACAGCTCCCAGGTCTCGCCCTTGAAGCGCTGAAGCTGTACCTGGGAAATCGGCGCAAAGTCGGTCGCCGAAGTATTGGCCTTGATCCCCGGCAGGAATCCGCCGAGTTGCAGGTCCTTGAGGCTGGCTGCCTGCTTCATGACATTGGCGCGGGTGAGATCGTTGCCGCACTGCTTGAGCACCTGCACCAGACCCTGGGCAACCGTGTAGCCGTACATGACCGAGCCGTCGGCGCGGTTGGCTTCGGGGAAATACTTGTCCAGGAACTCGTTCCAGGCCTTCATGCCTGCGTCGTCCTTCCACTGCTTATCGGTCGGGTCCTTCAGATAAGCCGAGGAAATGATGCCCTGCGCATTCTCGAATCCAGCCGGCTTCAAGACGCTGCCGACGGAAGCGGAAACGTTGTTGAGGAAGTGCACCGGCTTCCAGCCGATCTCGGCGTTCTTCTTGATCGCCTGGGCTGCGAATTTCGGCGTTGTGATGTTGACGAAGACGTCGGCGCCGGTTGCCTTGAGCTTGACGATGTGGCTGTCGATGGTCGGTTCGGAGACCTCATAGCTCTCTTCCATGACGATCATCGAGGTCTTCGCGCCGAGACCGTCCTTGAGACCCTTCAGATAGTCCTTGCCGTAGTCGTCGTTCTGGTAGAGCACGCCGATCTTGGCATTCGGGTGGTTCTTCAGAATGTACTTGGCGTAGATCTGCGCTTCGCTCTGATAGTTGGGCTGCCAGCCCATGGTCCAGGGGAAGTTCTTGGGGTCGTTCCACTTGGTGGCGCCGGTGGCGACGAAGAGCTGCGGCACCTTCTTGGCGTTCATGTACTTGTGGATCGCCGAGTTCG
>JAHCKB010000245.1 GCA_026125985.1 Bradyrhizobium sp. | reverse complement strand
CCGGCTGCATGGCGACGGGCGAAATCACTTCTTCCTCGCCCGCACGCACCGTCATCCAGAGATTGTAGGCCATGATCAGCGAGCCGATCACGAACAGCGCGCCGCCCGCGGCACGGATCACGTAGAAGGGATGCATCGCCTCGACGGTCTCGATGAAGGAATATTCGAGGAAGCCGAGCGAGGTGTAGGCACGCCACATCAGGCCCTGCATGATCCCCGACACCCACATCGCGGAGATGTAGAGCACGATGCCGAGAGTCGAAATCCAGAAGTGCCAGTTGACGAGCTTCAGGCTGTAAAGCTCCTTCTTGTTCCAGAGCCAGGGCACGAGGCAGTACAGCGCGCCGAAGGAGACAAAGCCGACCCAGCCGAGAGCGCCGGAATGCACGTGTCCGATGGTCCAGTCGGTGTAGTGGGACAGCGAATTCACCACCTTGATCGACATCATCGGCCCCTCGAAGGTCGACATGCCGTAGAAGGCAACCGACACCACCAGCATGCGCAGCACGGGATCGGTGCGGAGCTTGTCCCAAGCGCCCGACAGGGTCATGAGGCCGTTGATCATGCCGCCCCAGGAGGGCATCCACAGCATCACCGAGAAGGTCATGCCGAGCGTCTGCGCCCAGTCCGGCAACGCCGTATAGTGCAGATGGTGCGGACCCGCCCAGATGTAGAGGAAGATCAGCGCCCAGAAGTGCACGATCGACAGGCGGTAGGAATAGACCGGCCGCTCCACGCGCTTGGGGACGAAGTAGTACATGATGGCGAGGAAGCCGGCGGTCAGGAAGAAGCCGACCGCGTTATGGCCGTACCACCACTGGAACATCGCATCCTGCACGCCGCCCCAGGCGATGTACGACTTCGAACCCAGCAGCGACACAGGCAGGGCCGGGTTGTTGCCCAGATGCAGCACCGCGATGGTGACGATGAAGGCGAGATAGAACCAGTTGGCAACGAAGATGTGCGGCTCTTTCCGCTTGATGAGCGTGGCCACGAATACGAGCAGATACACGACCCAGACGATGGTGAGCCAGAGATCGGCATACCACTCCGGTTCAGCGTATTCCTTGCTCTGGGAAACGCCGAGCAGATAGCCCGTGCCGGCAATCAGGATGAAGAAGTTGTAGCCGAGCACCACGAACCAGGGCGCCAGATCACCGGCAAGCCGTACACGGCAGGTCTTCTGCACGACGTAGAAGGAGGTCGCCAGCAGCACGTTGCCGCCGAACGCGAAGATCACCGCCGAGGTGTGCAACGGCCGCAACCGCCCGAAGCTGATCCAGGGCAGATCGAAGTTCAGCGCGGGCCAGGCGAGCTGGCTCGCGATGATCAGCCCGACCAGAAATCCGGCAATGCCCCAGAACATCGCGATAACGGAGGCGAACTTGATCGGCCCCATATTGTAGTTCGGGTGGCCGTTGATCTCCTGCGGCGGCAGCGCGGCAGGACGATTGAAATAACGATTGAAGATCGCAAAGCAGGCCCAGAGACTGAAGGCTGCAAAAAGCATGGCGTGGAAGGCGAAAGCGCCATCGACAGCCTTGGCTGCGACGAACACAAAAACAAAAGCGGACACCGCTGCGAGCGCGCCCAGCCCGGCTTCGCCCTGTGTCATCCATTTTGCGTCTGCAGATTGTGTCATTGCGGATACTTTCGTGAGGAACCCGGTGCCAAAGATCACGCTTTCGCGGGTGCGAGATTGACCAAGATCAAGAGTTACCCGATTCGCGCAATGCTTCCCCAACAAGCACGGGGAAAAACAACCGATCGGCAGAAATCGAATACCGGAGGTGCTTTCGCCCGTCGGTCAGCCGCGGGCATAGACTTTGGTTGAAAAAATCAGGGGCCGCAGATGTCCGATCCGTGTCACCGGCCACTGCATATCCTGCAACACTTACAGATGCTTCTTCGACAACGGGCGGGTCGGAGCAGTCGACCCACGGGTCGGCCCCGCTTGGCTCAACAACCCGCTGCATGCCCGATCGGCGCAACGAACGAAGCGCCCGCCGCGGGAAAGTCCGAACCCAATCTGGGTGTCTACCGGCTATGCAGTCGTGAAATGGCTCGTCAGGAGCCGCGACGCCTGGCCCCTTCGCTTTCCCCGGATTCAGGAAAGATTCCGGGTGCGGAGGTCCGCCCAATACACCACAGCGCCGAAAATCACGAACACGCCGATGATGATTGCGGACACGAGCATCGATTCAAAAGGCATAGGTTTCCTCCCTGTATTTCCTGAGGAAACGATGTCACGGGACCTTGATCGCGTTTTTGAGCTGCATCAATGCCAACCGGTTGAGGCGGCCGTGGCGGCGTTGACCCGGACGGCAGAAGGCGGCATCGTGCGGAAATGAAAAGCCGTTTGGAATCAACGATCGGGGCGCGCGCGATGCGATCTTTCCTTTCCGGATTGGCCGCGATGCTCTTCTTGACGAGTTCGGCTCTGGCAATCACCCCGGCCGAACAGCGCGGCAAGAGCTTCGTTCTTACCAATTGCTCGCGCTGTCATTCGATCGACAAGGTTTCGCCGAGCCCGCTGAAGATCGCCCCGCCCTTCCGCGACCTGCACAAGAAATATCCGATCGAGACGCTGCAGGAATCGCTGGCCGAAGGCATCTCCACCGGTCACCCCACAATGCCGGAGTTCAGGCTTGAGCCTGACCAGATCAACGACGTGCTCTCCTACCTGAAGAGCCTGGAATAGCTACCTGAAGAGCCTGGAATAGCGCGCTCCCTCACAGCGTCTGCACCGTCCAGGCGATCACCTCCCGTGCGATATCGGCGAACGCGGCATCGAATGCGGCGACCACCGCCGCCGGCTCGATCTTTTCGACCGGCTTGCTCGCACTGAATACCCGCGCAGCAATGAGCTTGCCCTGCTTGTTCAAGAGCCGCGCCGAGAAGGCGATCCTGGCGACGGGCTGGGCGCCGTCCGCCACCTGGAAATCCCTGATGTCGATCAGGAGTTGCTGGTCCGCCTCCGCGCCGTCGGCGTTGCGCAGCGGCGCATGCGCGATGTCGTAATTCTCGAAACTCTGGATGAGCCTCGCCTGCAACAGTCGCGGAATCGTGTCGGCCCATTGGCTGTTGGCGAAGTCCGGCGAGTTGTTTGGCGGTGAAACCAGGATGCGCTGGGTGTCGAACATCACCACGGTCGAGGGCTCGGGAATCACGAGTTGCCCGCTGAGCGGCTTGCCGGGGCTGGCCGGCGCCGCGGCGGCCTGCAGGTTGTAGACCGTCTTGGGCGGTGGCGTGCTGGCTCCGGTCATCCGCTCGAGGCCGGAGACGATGCTGTCGAGCTTGCCGGTGTTGCGCGCCAGCCCGTCGGAAAAGGTACGGAAATTGGCAATCATGTCCTGTAGCGGCTCTGCGTTCTCGGAGAGGATGGAATCGACGCGCCGCAGCGCATCGCGCGCGGCCTGCGTCATGCTCTGCCCTGCACCGGGCTCTGCGATCAGCGTCGGCACCGGGCCGGAGGCCGCAACCTGCTTGCCTCCCTCCAGTGCCACGACGGGCACGCCGGTCAAGCCCTGGAAGTCGAGCCCGACCTTGGTATCGGCGCGCACCGGCGTGTCTGCCGTAACCGCTATCGTGGCATTGACGCGGCGCGGATTGTCGGTCGCAAGCTTCAGCTCGGTGACTTCGCCGACTCGAATGCCGTTGAACAGCACCGCAGCGCCGACCAGGAGCCCAGGCACCGACCCGTCGAACTGCAGGTGATAGGTGCTCCGCGCGCCGAGGCCCGTGGAATTATGCAGCCAGTAGACGAAGCCGAAAACGGCCAGGATTGCAGCGAGCACGAAGGCGCCGACGATGACGAAGGGAGCACGGGTTTCCATATGCGTTCTCAATCCGGTTTCTTGTGCAGCATCAGCGAGCGCTTGCCGTGGAAGTAGGCCCGCACCCAGGGATGTTCGGAGTTCAGGAGGTCGTCCATCGATCCTATGGCGACGATCTTTCCGTCGGCCAACGCGGCAACACGGTCGCAGACGGTCTTCAGGCTGGCCAGATCGTGCGTCACCATGAAGACTGTCAGACCCAGCGTCTTCTGCAGCGTCTTGATCAGCGCATCGAAATCGCCTGCCGCGATCGGATCGAGGCCGCTGGTCGGCTCGTCGAGAAAGACGATGGCGGGATCGAGCGCCAGCGCGCGCGCCAGCGCCACCCGCTTGGTCATGCCGCCGGAGAGCTCCGACGGCAGCTTGTCGCCGTCGTCCGGCGTGAGTCCGACCATTTCGAGCTTGGCGTCGGCGATCTCGTCCATCAGCGATTGCGACAGCGAGGCGTTTTCCCGAAGCGGGAACTGCACGTTCTGCCGCGCCGTAAGAGACGAGAACAGTGCGCCCTGCTGGAACAGGATGCCCCATCTCGGCGCGCCGAAATGGCCGTTCAGTCCGCCCGCCGCGTCGGCGTCCCAGCCCATCACCTCGATGCGGCCGCCTCTCTTCGGGATCAGCCCGATGATGGTGCGCATCAGCACCGACTTGCCGCCGCCGGACGCGCCGACCAGGCCGAGGATCTCGCCCCGGCGCACGTCGAGCGACAGGTGATCGATCACGGTGCGACGGCCGAAGCCGACCACGAGGTCGCTGACGCGGATCGCATACTGGTCTGTCATTGCGTCCACGGCTCACATCCCGATGGAGGCAAAGAAGA
Source organism: Bradyrhizobium sp. (assembly GCA_026125985.1). Lineage (GTDB taxonomy): Bacteria > Pseudomonadota > Alphaproteobacteria > Rhizobiales > Xanthobacteraceae > Bradyrhizobium. The sequence goes on along the minus strand of JAHCKB010000245.1, from coordinate 2,502 downwards.
CGGCGAACAGGCCGTCGAGCACGATGACGAGAAAGATCGACTTCACCACCGAGGTCGTGGTCTGCCGGCCCAGCGACTCCGCGCTGCCCTGCACCTTCAGTCCTTCGCTGCAGGCGATGATGCCGATCACCAGCGCCATGAATGGCGCCTTGATGATGCCGACCTCGAAATGCGTCACCGACACCGCCTCGCGCAGCCGCTCGATGAAGATCGCAGGCGACATGCCGCCATAGAGCCAGGCGATCAGGCCGCCGCCATAGAGCGCGGCCATCGAGCCCATGAATGCCAGGATCGGCAGCGCAATCACCAGGGCGATGATGCGCGGCAGGATCAGCACCTCGATGGGGTCGAGCCCCATGGTGGTGAGCGCGTCGATCTCCTCGCGCATCTTCATCGAGCCGAGTTCGGCCGTGCATGCGCTGCCGGAACGGCCAGCGACCATGATGGCGACGATCAACACGCCGAGTTCGCGCAGCACCAGGATGCCGACCATGTCGACGACATAGGATTCGGCGCCGAACTTGCGGAAGTGGAAAATGCCCTGCTGGGCAATGATCGCGCCGATCAGGAAGGTGATCAGCACCATGATGGGGATCGCCTGCCAGCCGATCCGCCACGTCTGATAGACCAGCGAGGTCATCCTCAGCGAGCGCGGGCGACGCAGCACGCCGAGCAGCGCCCAGCCGGTGGCGCCCAGCATCTGCAGGAAGATCACAATCTCGTCGACAGCACCGAACGCCGCGCGCCCGGCCTGCTCCAGACGGGCCATGACCGGGTTGGGCCGCGGCCGCGCAGCGCGCTGGGTACGATTGACCTTGCGCACATCCTCGATCAATTCGGCGTGACGCTCGTCGATGCCGGTGACGGTGACGGGATGGCCTGCCTGCTCCGCACCGCGCGAGATCTTCTCCAGAAGCCACGCACCGAGCGTATCGATCTCGCGGACGCCGGCGAGATCGACACGCAGGCGCTTCGCCGCTGCAAGCTGCGGTGCCGCCGCGTTGAACAGGCTTTCCAGCAATCCCGCATTGACCACCGTCCAAGATCCGGTGGGACGGAGTTCAAGCGTGTCGCCGGCAGTGGCGATGTCGAGAAGAGGCGTGGAACTCACGGCTGTTGTCCTTGCTGAAGAACTCACTTTGCTATCTAGGGGGCAATCTGACACACGGATTGACCTGCCTCAATGCAGCGGAACGCCGCTTGCCTTGAGCCATGTCAAGGTTGCCCGCGCGAGCGCGCGTAGGATTTTTCCTGCTCCCTCAGGGCGACAGGCAATGGTGACATCAACTGAATTTCGTGACGAGCTAATGGCCCTGAAAGCCGATGCTGCGCGTGTGCTCGGCACGGCGAGCGACGAGATGCTGAAGAGTTCGCGCGAACATGCCGACAAGCTTGCCGAGCAGCTCAAATCCGCACTCGACGAACTCGGCCGGAACCTCGCTGAAGAAGAGAAGCAGGTCGAAGAACTGGTCGCCGAACGCCCGCTTGCCGCGCTGGCCTGCGCCTTCGCGGCCGGCGTCGTGATCGGTCTTGCGCTGAGGAGGACTTGAGTGAACCCGGAGAACATCGTCAGGAATCTGCGCCTGCTGTGGCGGACCGACCGGATCATCGCCGAGATGCGGCTGCGTCATATGTTGGTGGGCCTGGGCCTGCGCGCCTTTGCCGCGCTGATCGCGGCATTCGGGCTCCTGATGTTCGAGCTGGCCGGCTACTTCGCACTCGTGCAGGTCATCAACGCGATTGCGGCCGCTGCAATCCTCGGCGCGGTCAATTGCGCAATAGCGCTCATATTGCTGCTCATCGCCTCCCGCCGCAGCCCCGGCCAGGAGCTGACGCTGGCCAACGAGATCCACGATTCGGCCGTCAACGCCCTGCAGGGCGAGGCGCAAGCCGCCCAATCCCAGGTCAACCGCCTGCTGCATCACCCGCTTGAAGGCGTGTTGCCGCTGATCGTACCCTTGATCACGGCGGCGATCAGCTATTTGCGCAAGCCTGCTGCGCCTGAATAGGCTCACACCCAAGAGACCGCCAATCGTCATGTCCGCTCCCAAACCCATTCTCAACACATCGCTGCCTTCGCACTTCCGGCAGATCCGGATCGAGCTCGCGCGCGAGCAGGGACATCCCGAGGGTGCGCACGACATCGCCTACGTCCTCGTCGCTCCGCTCGACGATAACGGCCATATCGATGCCGAGGCGTGGCGGAAGCACCGTGAGGCCTGCCGCGTCGCACGGCTGCGGCCGGGACAGGTGACGGTGCACGGTCATCTCGTGCATCGCCGCGGCGGCTCATGGGCGTTCGAATACGACGCCAACATTCCCGACGAGGGCGGCTACCACTTCAACGAGGAAAGATTCGTGCCCGGGGAATATGTCTCGGTGAACGAGGAAGGCCGCACGCATCCGTTCCGGGTGGTTTCGGTCGCACGGCTCTGATCGCGCCTGCGCGGGCGGGATCTTCCCGCCCCTGCACCCAACGCATGCGCTAGGGTCCGTACTCAA
>JAHCKB010000244.1 GCA_026125985.1 Bradyrhizobium sp. | reverse complement strand
CTCGTTCTTGATAAGCGCCTCCTCAGTTCGAGTGCGTTCGGTGACATCTTCGAGGGTCGTGACCCAGCCGTCATCATCTAGCGGTTGGTAAGCAACCCGAATCGAGCGCCCATCGTCGAGTTGATAAACATGCTCGATAGGCGTCTTTTGTTTGAGAAGGCTCTGAATTCTGTTGCAGTACTCCTGGACATCGCCCGAGAAAGAGCCCCGTTCCTTGTGATGATCTAGAAGCTCGCGGAACGTGCGTCCCGGTTGGACCACGTCGGACGCGAGCCCGAACATCTCAACATAGCGGTTGTTGCTGACGATGAGGCGCCCGCGAGGATCGTAGAGCAATAAGCCGTGAGGCATATTGTTAATCGCGGTGTCTAGGAGACCTTTCTCGGCCGCAAGTTGATCGCGCGATGCGCGAGATTGCCGCATCAAAGATGTGCCGATCAGAAAAAGTGTGGCCGCTACAGCGGCCAGGAGCAAGCCAGCCGCGGTGACGATAGAGTTCGTTTGCTTGCGCCAATCTGATAGCGCTTGAGCAATGGTTGTCGTTCCGGAGATTGTCAGAGGAAAATGGGTCAAGCCCCGAGTCGTGACAATTCGCTTCCGGCTATCGGTTGGACTTGTCAATCGAGCGAAACCGCGATCAGTGCTCGAAAGTTCAGCTGGAGACCTTTCGCTTGTGAGAGTTTTGTCAAAAGCTCCCTCAACGAATGGATAGCTAGCCAGCACAGTTCCATCTTGATGCAGTACTGAGATTGCTGCATCTTTCTCCTGCGCAACAGTTGAAAAAAACTCTTCGAAGCGTTTCGGCGAGAATCCTCTTGTAGCTACACCCAAAAACGTCCCATCTGCTCCGGTCATCTTGCGGGCTATAAGCAGCACTACATTGCCCGTGACCCGGCTTCGCAAGAGCTCGACATTGATAGAAATAGATGGTGCGGACTTTAGAGCCTGAAAATACTTTCGATCAGAGATGTCGACGGCCGGAACGGGAAACGAGTCGGATGTATTTATCAGCGTGCCGCTCTCGTCGTATACGTTCACGCCTGTTAGATTGGTTGCTCCCTCCAGCTTAGTTCTCAGCCAGATGTGCATCTCCGACGTCGCCACTAAGCGCCGAAAATCGCCAGGTGCAGTTATGTCTTTTACCTTTTGAGCAAGGACATTTTGAACTACGGAGAAGTCGCTCAATTCCTGGTCAAAATGAGCGGCAAGCAGTTCGACGGCGTTTTGAAGTTCTTTGGTGCTTGCCGTGATCGTGCTTTCGCGAAAAGTACCGACCATGATCGCGGTGCCGGCGACGATCGCGACAATCAGGGCAACGCCACAACTCACAAGCCAACGGATTGGATTGCGCTGCCCAAGTGCGACGCTGTTCAAATTCGCTCTTTCGGGTTGCTTTTTAAGCGACCCAAAGCGCTCATCTGTAGGGATCGTCTGCATGTTCCCGCCCTCCAACAGTCATGCATAGCGGGCGTCGGTAGAAAAACAGTTGGGAATCACTGTCAATGGTTGGTAAACGCTCGTGGCGGCTCGCCTAGGTTGATAGTTTTGCTCGACAAGTTCTAACTGTTTCGCAGTCAAGTCGTTGGGCTGTAGAGCGCAAAGGGCTTGGCCGTATCAGGGTTCCTTGTCAGGCGTCATTTGGTGGAGGGCGGTCGCCATTTCGCCGATATAATCCCCATTCAGCGCCATGTTCAGCTCCGAGACTTGGCGCCGATGGATGGTGTCGCAAAGGTCCTGAAGCGGCGACGGTGCCGACGAACACGTGCACCTAGAAGGAGACGCTTTGCCTTTCGAGGCCCAGGCCCATTCGTATAGTCATTTTGTTAACTATGATGGCGGTACTTTGTCTGCCATGCGGTCGCGATCCAAGTCGAAAGGTACTAGGAGAGCAGTGCGTAAGCCTCGCCGCACTCTGCTCGCTTGCTTCCTAGAGGTGACGGACCGTCTTGATGGACCGGGCCTCACTTACGAGAATCCTGTGCAGCTCAAGCTCTCCTTAGCGCCGCCCAAGTCCAAATCAGCGGTCGCTTAGCGCTTCGCGCCCTGAAGGCGGGTATAGGTCAGTATTAATACTGACGTGTGCTGTTTGAGGAGAACCGCAGAAGGAGTGCGAAACAATGCAGCCTCCCACTCTGCAAGCGCCCGCGAATCAGTCAAACTTGTTCTTACGGATCTCATGCGGACGCCGTCGCTACAGTTAGTAGACGTATCGGGCTGCAGTTCATCCGCCGTGTACTTTCGCAAGATTTTCGAGAACTCGCTAGTAGCGAGGGGGGCAGCCAATGCTTGGCTTAAAGGGAAACAACCCAACAGATGGTTCGTTCCGACTGTTGAACGACATGCCGATAAGCGTGATGATCTGCGACCTGAAGGATTTCAAAATCGTCTATCTGAACGAGTCTACGCGAACCAATCTGAAGAAGATCGAGCATGTTTTGCCTGTAAAGGTCGATGCGCTGGTTGGCCAATCAATCGATATCTTTCACAAGGATCCACAGCACCAACGACGGCTACTATCAGACCCCAAGAACCTTCCGCACAAGGCGCGGATCTCAATCGGTGGAGAAGTATTGGATCTGACTGTCACTGCAATGAGAGATGGTCGAGGGCGCTATACAGGGCCGATGCTGACATGGGACCTTGCCACCGAGAAGGCCAAGCTGGAGGCCGAAACGGAGCGTCAAGTGCAGATGCTCGACAACATGCCGATTAATGTCATGATGTGTGATACGGATTTCAACATAACATATATCAACAAAACCAGTCTGGAGACACTTGGGTCAGTCAAGCATCTGCTTCCGGTCCCGCCCGAACAAATCGTAGGCAAGTCATTTGATATCTTCCACAAACACCCGCAGCATCAGCGGCGGATCGTCGGAGATCCTAAGAATTTACCGCACGCCGCCAAGATCAAGCTCGGTCCGGAAACTCTGGATTTGAGGGTCTCCGCGATGATTGACAAAAATGGTCACTATACCGGTGCCATGCTCAGCTGGGCGATCGTTAGCGCGAATGTGAAGCTGGCCGACGACTTCGAGCGTAACGTAAAGAGCCTTGTCGGAACTCTGGCTTCGGCATCCACCGAAATGCAGGCTACCGCCAAATCACTTTCATCGACTGCCGAATTTGTCACGCAGCGATCGGCGAGCGCTGCCTCTGCCTCGGAGGAGCTCTCGTCATCTGTCAATGAAATTAGCCGTCAGGTCTCAGAAGCGGCCCGTATTGCTCAGACAGCGGTCTCAGAAGCCGACAGATCCGACAAAATGGTCGCGGGTCTTGTCACGGTCGCCCAAAAAATTGGTGATGTGGTAGCCCTCATCAACCAGATCGCCAGCCAAACCAACCTTCTCGCCTTGAATGCCACAATCGAATCTGCGCGAGCCGGCGAGGCTGGCAAAGGCTTTGCTGTAGTGGCTTCGGAAGTCAAGGGTCTTGCAGGTCAGACTGCCAAGGCGACCGAAGAAATTGCAGCGCAGGTCTCCGAGATGCAGACAGCGACCGGCAACACCGCGACCGCACTTAAGGAAATTTCCCATACAATTAGTCGTATCAACGAGATCAGCACAACGATAGCTAGCGCTGTAGAGGAGCAAGCTGCGGCTACGCAGGAGGTAACCTCCAATATTAGTGGCACGAACCAGGCGATTGGGGAAGCCAATCAGGCGGCCGGTGATGTCCTTACCGCTTCGGAAGGTCTAGCCAAGAACGCGTCAGAACTAGAGATGCAGGTCGAGTCGTTTCTTACGAAGGTTCGTGCAATGTGAAAAGCGTAGATCTTCAAACTTCTCCTTTGTTGAGAAGCGCGTTTATATGTTCACATAACTCGATCGTACGATCGTGCTGTTCGGGCTCGAGGATTAGCTGAAGGTTCGGCTAAGCCGATTGCATCGTCGTACTCAATTTGTTGATGAGCACGGTGCGCTGATGGTGCTCAGCGGGCGGTCGTTCCAGAATGCGATCCAAGCGAGTCTGGCGACCGTCCAAGTGATGGCGGAAAGCCGAAACGACGGCAGGCGTTATTTGCTGGCGGTACGGCTTCGCCCAGTTGCTAATTCCGAAAGAAGCGCCTTGGCTGTTACTAGGGGTGACGCCCCGTCAAGCTTGGCGGACCTGATCCCAAAACGAGATCGAACGTACACGACCGATCTGTCGACAAAATACGTGCCGCGATAGGTACCGCTTCGTATGGTAATCGCAACGGGCCTCACAGGAATGGGGCGACCATCGGTCATCGAGTTACCTAGGTAGGCAAGCTGCCGCTCGGCCTTCCAGTTCGCGCTGAACGAAAAACGAGATGGGCCCGGAGTGCCTAGGAGTCCGGGCCCATAACCTCAACGGCGGGCTAGCAGCCGTTCGGCTATTTTGCTTTTGTAGCACCTTCAGAGAGATCAAGGTTGATCAACATCAAAGTGACGTTATTTGAAGCACGGGAGGCGCTAACGACCCAGTGCACGGGGGAAAAACTGCGCACCGGGCCGTTACCGTGAAAGTGATGAGTATGCGGCTCCCATCTCTACGCGGCCTGCAAAGTGTAGTATTTTCCGACAGCGCGCACAAGAATAGCCCAGTAATTTGCCGATTTCCGACAGCACGCAAGGCAACCACCGCAAGCTCTTCTTTGCGTAGCCCCAGCGTCGTCCACGAAAAAATTGAAGGAATCGACGCTCGCTACTTTAGGTACCTCAAGAGCCGTGGCTTAGGCTCTGACGCCGGTTCCGCTATCTCATCGAAATTGCGGGCAAAGGCCAATGTGTCAATTGAACCCCGTCGCCTACTTACTTCCTCAGCAGGAGGCCCATCGCCCTCGCCATTTGTCTCACGGATCACGCATATCGTCCAAGCGCGCTCTTGAAATCACGCGCGTTCCCGCGCCTTTATGCGCTAGATTGACCAGTAGCCTTCTTTCTTGCTCGGTCCAATCTTTCGGCATTGCTTTCATGTCTAGCCTGCACAGGTTTCACAACGCGAATTTTGTCCGCGGTCTAGCTAGGCGGCCCTTCTGGTCAGTCAACGGCCGTCCGCTTATGTACGAAACCACCTCTAAGTCTAGTCTTGGCCGATCGAGGCCAAATGGAAAACCTATCTCATCAAAACCCCGCCGAAGCGACTGAGAATCGACTTCGCCGGGGCCTGGAATATCTCACGCTGGGGTCAGGAGGTCCGCGCGAGATGGGTCCAAGTTACCGACGGGCGCTTAACATTACGTTCGATCGAGTAACGGAAATCGGCAAGTTAGGGAAAGGTACGTACCTCTAAAATGCAAAGCTTTCTGTTCGCCGCAAAAAAAGGCCCTACCAAATCCTCTGAGGAATTGGCAGGGCGAGTATGTGCAACACTTTGGCCAAAAGAATCGGCCGAGATACATATTGCAGTCAACGCCCTAACGCTTGGTTTAAAGGGCGTAGCTCTGTAGCCTTCCCGTTAAGGTACTTGCAGATGTGGGGCTGCCCCTTCCCGAATTTGCCGGAAGCCCGGACTTGCTCCCCTGAAACGCCCCCGATTCTGAAGTTAGCGTTCGGTTCTCCTGCGAGACGACAGCCGATGCCTATATGCAGGTTCACCGAAGAGCAGATCCTCAAGGTGCTGAAGGAACACTCAGCCGGGATTTCGGCGATCGATCTGTTTGGGAAGCACGACGTCAGCGATGAGTGCGGACGGTCACCGTTGTAGTCGGCAACCCATGCCGCAATCTTCGCCCTGGCGTCATCGAGATCGAAGAACAGGGTCTCGTTGAGCAGTTCGTCGCGCATGCGCCCGTTGAAGCTCTCGACGAAGGCATTCTGGATCGGCTTGCCCGGCGCGATGAAGTGCCAGTCGATGCTGGTGTCCTTGCACCAGGCCAGCATGGCATTGCAGGTGAACTCGGTGCCGTTGTCGGAGACAATCGAACCCGGCTTGCCGCGCCGCTCGACGATCATCGTCAGTTCCCGAGCCACCCGCCGTCCGGAGATCGACGTGTCCGGGACCGCGCCCAGGCATTCCTTGGTGACGTCGTCGACGATGTTGAGGACGCGGAAGCGCCGTCCATTGGCGAACTGATCGTAGACGAAGTCCAGCGACCAGCGTGCGTTCGGCTTGGCTTCCACCAGGATCGGCGCCCGGGTGCCTGTCGCTTTGCGGCGGGCCCGACGCTTGCGGACGGTGAGCCCTTCCTCCCGATAGAGCCGGTGGATGCGGTTGATCCCGGACGGCTCACCCTCCCGCCGCAGCAGGATGAACAGCCGCCGATAGCCGAACCGGCGGCGTTCGTTGGCCAACTCGCGCAGTCGGGCGCGTAGAGCCGCGTCCGGTGGCCGGCGAGAGCGGTAGCGGATCATCTTCCGATCCGCACTCACGATCGAACAGGTCCGCCGTTCCGACAGGCCCATCTTGGCCTCCAGATGCGCCACCGCGGCGCGTTTGGCGGCGGGCCCTACCATTTTTTTGAAAGAAGCTCGCGCAGCGCAGCCGCATCGAGCATCTGCTCGGCCAAAAGCTTCTTCAGCTTCGCGTTCTCCTCCTCCAGCGCCTTCAGCCGCCTGGCCTCGGAGACATCCATGCCGCCGAACTTGGCCTTCCAGTTGTAGATCGTCGCCTCGGATATCCCGTGCTTGCGAGCCAGGTCGGCCGTCTTCGCTCCGGCCTCATGCTCCTTCAACACAGCAATAATCTGCTCTTCCGTGAACCTTGCTCGCTTCATCCGTCCGTCCTTCTTCAGGCCGGACTCTAACTCCATCTGGAGGAAATACTCAGTGGCAGGTCAGCAGGTCAGTTGGGCTACAGCCGAAGACTTAGGGCTATGCCCAGATCCGGCTGGTCGATGAACCGTTGCGGACTCGGTCGAAGAAATTGGCTTCGAAGCGGCGCCGCTTCGGCTACCGTCGCCTGAGGCTGCCATTGGCTCAGCAAGAGTTCAGATCAATCGGAAGAAGCTATATCGGCTTTACAAGGAGAAGCGGTCGACGGTGTGCAACCACGCGATGCTCGAACAACTCGGCATGGCTGCCAAACTTTACCAACAAGCCTCCCGCCAACCCGCGGCGGTTCAGCAGCTCACGCTCAGAAAATTCTAGTGAAAGTTGACTTGGAGAGCGCTTCAGCGGATCCTAACCAATTTGTTTGTTAGGTAGTGCCAAGGGTCCAATGCCCCATTCGAAGTCTTGAACGGCTTGGGTTTGCTCCACTCCCGTCACCATAACCCGAAGAAAGTCTTTGCTGCGTTCGTCGCTACTGTTCTCGA
>JAHCKB010000243.1 GCA_026125985.1 Bradyrhizobium sp. | reverse complement strand
CTTCTAACCGGGGGCAAATTGGGGAGCAGGTCACGTCCCATACTTTAAGGACAAAGGCGTCGCTTACTCGCTCGTGAAACAGGTCACTCATTGAGTTTACGAATATCTTCCTGGGTTTCTTCCACGCGAATGGAACAGCTAGGGCGTCGCTATCCTCGCGCACTACCCCATTCCAAACTGTCCGCTTTCCACTCTTGCGAGTTAACCCGCGATATTTACGGACGTTCATCGCATGGAGGCGCCGCGCCATCTCCATAGCGTAACAGTTCGTGCATCCCGCGCTGACAATCGAACAACCAGCGACGGGATTCCACGTTGAGTCCGTCCACTCGATCTGAGTCTCAGCCATCGCAAACTCTCGTCACTTGTTACATCCGACAATGAGATTTAGCTGAAACTATTTAAAAACCTGCACAAATCCTGCCGCCGGCGGCACATCGTACGGTTGCACTATAGAACAAACAGCGAACACGTGCAAGCTCTGTTCGAGGCGAAACGCTTTTCGCTAGCTCGCGTCATGAAAATGCTTCGCGGCGAAGACTCCTTTGAATGCAACTAGAAATGACTTAGCAATTGCATGAGGCAAGAGGCCGCCTCACGAGCGAATGGAGAGTTCGATGACCGAACCCACCTCCCGCAACATCGTCATCCTCTGCGACGGCACCGGCAACGAGATCAGCGAGAACATCTCCAACGTGCTGAAGCTCTATCGCTGCCTGCGCAAGACGCCGAAGACGCAGCCGCGCCAGATCGTCTATTACGATCCCGGCGTCGGCACGCTGAGCCGGCCGAGCACCTGGACACGCTGGAAGCAGAACTTCAACCTCATCCTCGGGCTCGCCACCGGCTACGGGCTCGACGACAACGTGCTCTCCGCTTACGAATTCCTCGCCCGCACCTGGCGCGAGGGCGACCGCATCTACCTGTTCGGCTTCTCGCGCGGCGCCTATACGGTGCGGGTGCTGGCGGGGCTGATCCACAAGATCGGCCTGATCGCGCCCGAGCAGGTCAATCTCGCAGGCTCTGGCCTGATCGCCTACAAGCAGTTCTCCTCCGACACGCCCTCGCAGGGGCTCGACCTCAGCGTCCTCACCGATGGCGGCGACGGACCGCGGCCGGTCAACCGGTTCGACAACGCCGCGCAGTTCGCGCGCATCACCTCGGCGCGCGCGCCGACCATCCATTTCATCGGCGTGTGGGACACGGTGGCGAGCGTGATCGTGCCGCGCGCGGACCGCTTCTGGCTGTGGCCCTCGCTGGAGGAACTCGCTTTCACCATCGCAAACCCCAGCGTGAAGAGCTTCCGCCAGGCGATCGCGATCGACGAGCGGCGGCGCATGTTCCGCCTCAAGCCGTGGGACGACCCGCAGACGTATCTCAGCAACCGCTGGAAGGACCACGACAAGGGCGAGCCGCAGGACATATTGCAGGTGTGGTTCTCCGGCGTGCATGCCGATATCGGCGGTGGCTATGCGGAAGCCGAAAGCCATGTCTCGAAATATCCGCTGCTCTGGATGATCGGCGAAGCGGTGGCCTGCGGGATCACCGTCAACACCCAGCGCGTGAGGCAGCTCGCCTGGGGCATCCAGCGCAAGGGCAGCCCGTTCAGCTATGTCGCGCCCGACTTCAAGGCCGACGCGCACGACTCCATGAACTGGGCGTGGCGGCTGCTCGAAACCGTGCCCAAGCGGACGCATTACCGGGAATGGCCGGCGCGCAAATCGCTGGCCGGCTTCTACATCCCCTGCAAGGAGCCGCGCATCATTCCCGAAGGCGCCGTGATCCACGAATCCGTGCTGAAGCGGATCGAGGCGCGCGGGGATTACCGGCCGGTGAACCTGCCGAAGGTGTACAAGATCTTCGACATGCCGGAGCCGCCGACGGCGGGCGCGGCGGCGGAGGATGCGGAGGAGTGAGGCGCAAACCCCTCCCCGTCATTGCGAGCACAGCGAAGCAATCCATCGATCCCCGCGGTGACAGGTGGATTGCTTCGTCGCTTCGCTCCTCGCAATGACGAAGCGCGCGTCGGCTGGATGAAATCCACCGCCGCCCCACTCTTCCGTTTTTCGCAACAAATCGTGATTTCCGTTTTTCGGCAAAAGCTGCCATGACCCGCCCAACCCGTGCCCCGGAGGGCGGATCGCGACCGTCACGGTTCGTTGGGCGCGGGCGGCGATGGACGCGAGAGCGGCGTGAGGTGAGTTTCATCTGACGGACGCCGACCCCGCGTACGGCGAAGTCGGGTGGTCCTGGCACCGCGACCGTGGCGTCTATCCGTCCCTGCCCGTGCGGGGACGGCAACGGTGACAACAAACGCCGCTCACCGGGGAGAGTCCGTATAAGCCGTAAAGCCATTGCGCGGGGAAAGCCGGGCTGTCCTGGCTGTACCTGTCAAAACCCGTGTGCATTTCTTTCTGCTACATCCGCACACGGCGAGTAGCGGGTGCCGCCGGCGCCCGGCTTTCCCTGCGCCCTCCATATCCGGAGGGCCGACGAGATGACGCAACCCGGACGAAATCACGCCGCGGGAACGCGAAGCTGCGTCGTGAAAGCTGCGTCGTCGCGAGGCTGTCTGAAAGCCGAATCGAAAGGCTGCGCATCAACGGCGCAACGCGCCGTCACGCGGGCAGCAGCGACTACACCCGCGCGTAGACCTGCGCGGCGCGGGCGTGGGTGACGCCGGCCGAGGTGAGATTCCAGCCTATCACCGCCATCGAGATGATGTCGTTGCCGCTCATCTTCTCGATCAGGCCGGGATAGGAGAAGCCGAACGGATCGGGACCTGCGGTGGCGTTCCAGTCGCCATAGTCGCCGGCGGTGCCGTCGGACGCGTTGAAGCCGCCGAGATTGGTGACGCCGCTGTCGATGGAGAAATAGGCGACGTCGCCGGACTGCTGCACCAGCGCGCGCAGCGGGGCGGTGCCGCCCGGATTGCCGTTGGTAGTGTAGCGGAAGAGATCGAGCGCGGTGAAGACGCCGGCGCCGAAAGCGTTGCCGACCGAGCCGACGCGGCCCATCACTTCGGAGAATTCGTGCTGGAAGGCGCCGATCGCGTCGAACTTGCCGGGCGCCGCCTTCTGATTGTACTGGAACGGGATCGCCGACGACAGGCCGACATAGCCGTCGATCGTCGCACTGGGTGCGGAAAGTCCAAGCGCCTTGGCTTCGGCGCGCGACACCGCGAAGGTGCCGCCCGAGGTCGGATTGGTGGCAGCAAGCGTCGCGGCGGCCTGCGTCTGCACCGTCGAATTGGCGGCATAGGCCTTGAGCGCATCGGTCAGCGCCGAGTAGCTCACGGCCGAGGTATAGGTACCGCTGGAAGCTGCCGCGCCCGGCGCAATCGGGCTGCCGCCGACTTCGCCATAGCCGACCTCGATGTTGAGCACGACCTGGTTGGAAAGTTCAGTCGCAAGGCCCGCGGCGGCGGCGATCGCCGCCTGCTTGAAGCCCGCCGGCGCGCCGGAGGCGCTGTCGCGCCACGCCAGATTGAACTGCAGCCCGTTCGCCGCGCCGACCAGCGTCGTGGTGGCGACCTGGCCGTCCGAAAGCGAAGTGATCTGGTCGACCGAGAGCGCGTGACCCTGGTTGGCGAGCAGCGAGGCGACGGCATCGGCCGAAAGCCAAGACAGGCTCTGCGTCGAAAGCCCCGCGACCGAACCGGCGCCGATGGCGCTGACCTGCGCGGTCGAGAGCTGCGCCACCTGGTTCTGCGACAGGCTGCCGAGCTGGCGCGCGCTCAGGTTGGATATCCCGGTGCTCAGTCCGCGCAACTGCGCGCCGGTGAAATTGCCGACGTTGAGCGCGTTGAGGTTGGTCTGGCTCAGGCCGTTGAGCTGGTTGGTGGAGAGCGCTGCGGTCTGCGTGGCCGAGAAGATGCGGATCTGGTTCGCCGAAAAGCCGTTGAGCACGGTGAGGGAGAGCGCGCCGACCTGGCTGGTGCTGAGTCCGGAGATCGCCGCGTTCGACAGGCCCGAGGCGCCGGCGGCGGACAGCGCGCCGAACTGCGACTGCGACAGCGCGCCGATGGTGGAGGCGGTGAGACCGGCGGTCTGTGTCGCGGTGAGCGCGCCGACCTGGGTGGTGGAGAGCGAGGCGATCTGGGTGGAGGAGAGATTGCCGAACGCCGCGGTATTGAGGCCCTGGAGCTGCGAGGCCGACAGCGACGTCACGTTGAGCGATCGCAGCGCGGTCTGGCTGAGACCGTTGAGCTGGGTCGCCGACAACGCGCCGACCTGCGTCGGCGACAGCGCACCGGGGATGCCAACGACCACGCTCTCGAGCTGCGGCACACTGAGTTTGGTGAGCGTGGTGCTGTTGAGGCCGCGGATCTGCACCGCGGTCAGGCTGGAGACGTCGAGTGCGTTGAGGTCGCCCTGATCGAGGCTGTTGAGCTGAGAGGCCGTCAGCGAGCGGACCTGCCCGGCCGACAGCGCGCCGATCTGGTCGGCGGTGAGATTGCCGACCTGCGCGCCGCTCAGCGTGAGGAAGGCGGAATAGGAGATCGCGCCGACCTGGGAAGCGCTGAAGGCCTGCAGCGCGGAGGCCGACAATGCGTTGAGCTGCTCGCCGCTCAGGCTCGCGACCTGCGAGGAGCTCAGCGACCTGACGTCGGTGCTCGACACGCGCGCCAGATCCGACGGCGACAATCGCGCAATCTGGCTCGCCGAGAGGTTGGCAACCGACGTCATGATGATTCTTCATCCCCGGGGCAGGCCACAGCCGCATTCTTGCAGCCATCCGACCCCGGGAACGACGCTACGGAGCTACCCTTAATTTCAAGTTGTCTGGAACTTTATGAACAAAGGCAGGAATTGATTAACCCTACGACGAAGTTAAAGCGAGAAGGGCACGGCCTACGCGCCCTTCTCCAGCATCGCCTTGAAATCGGCACGCGCGCGCTGCGCCTCGGCGCGCGCGGTATCGCTGGCATCGACAAGGCCGAAATAGCCGTGGATCAGCCCCTCGCCCGGATGATACTTCACCGGCACGCCCGCCTTCGAAAGCGCATCCGCATAGGCCTTGCCTTCGTCGCGCAGCGGATCGAACCAGGCGGTGGTGACGACCGCAGGCGCAAGGCCTGCGAGATTTTGCGCGCGCAAGGGCGAGGCGCGCCAGTCCGCGCCGTGGGCCTTGTCTGCGAGGTAATGCCCGCAGAACCACTCCATCACGGCGCGCGACAGGAAATAGCCTTCCGCATTCTCGGCGCGCGAGGGAAAGCGCGCGTTCTCGGCGCTGTCGGCGAAATTGCCGACGACGTCGGTGACGGGATAGACCAGAAGCTGCGCGGCAAGCGGGATGCCGGCGTCGCGCGCGGCAATCGCGGTGACGGCGGCGAGATTGCCGCCGGCGCTGTCGCCGGCAACGCCGATGCGCGTTGCGTCGCCGCCGAACTCGGCGATGCGGCCTACGACATCGCGCAGCGCCGCAAAGGAATCCTCGAACGCGCCGGGGAAGCGCACCTCGGGTGGCCGGCGGTAATCGACGGAGACGACCACCGCGCCGGTCTCGATCGCGAGCCAGCGCGCCTGCCGGTCGTGGGTTTCGAGATCGCCCGCCACCCAGCCGCCACCGTGGAAGAACACCACGGTCGGCGCCTTGGCCGTCCCCATGCGATAGACGCGCGCGTTGAGGAAGCCGGATGCGCCTTTCACCTGGATGTCCTCGGCGCTCGCCACCGGCGGCGGCGGCACCTCGGCCCGCGCTGCGGCCAGCGCCCGCAACGCATCGCGCGCGCTCACCGGCGTCATCACGGTGGGATCGCGCAACGGCAGCAGCGGAATGATCTTTTCGACGACGGGATCGAGCGGAGCGGGCATTTCCCTGGGCCTTTCTTGGTTTTCGTTGCCGCCAGCATAGGAATTGATACCGGCAGGGGCAACCTCTCCCTCTCATCCCCGCGCACAGGTGAATGCGAACCCCGAATGACAATAGCGAATATTCCGCGCGGTGAGCGCCCTCTCCTCGTCATGCCCGGGCTTGACCCGGGCATCCACGACTTGCTTAGTCGCGGCGGGAAAGACGTGGATGGCCGGGCCAGGCCCGGCCATGACGAAACAAAGAGCAAGAACAACGGGGGCTGAGAGAATGGAATTCGAGACGCTGGTGCAGACCCGCAAAAGCGTGCGCGGCTTCCAGAAGAAGCCTGTCCCGCGCGCGGTGATCGAGGAGATCATCGAGGTGGCCAAGCGCGCGCCGTCGTCGATGAACACGCAGCCCTGGCATGTGCACGTGCTGACCGGCGCGCCGCTCGAGGAAGTGCGCCGTCGCAACATGGAGGAGATGTCGGCCGGCGCGAAACCGAAGCGCGACATCGTCAGCCATGGCGAGTATCAGGGCGTGCATCGCATGCGCCAGGTCGACATCGCCAAGAAGCTGTTCGGCGCGATGGGGATTGCGCGCGACGACAAGCCGATGCGGCAGGACTGGGTGCTGCGCGGCTTCCGCCAGTTCGACGCGCCGGTGTCGCTGGTCCTGACCTACGACCGCGAACTCGATCCCGGCGCGGTGGTGCATTTCGATCTCGGCGCGCTGTGCTACGGCATCGTGCTCGCCGCCTGGGACCGCGGGCTCGGCAGCGTGATCAACGGCCAGGGCATCATGCGCTCCGACATCGTGCGCGAGGTGGCTGGCATCCCCGAGGAGCAGGTGATCATGACCTGCGTCGCGATGGGTTACCCCGACGACGAATTTGCCGCCAACGGCGTGCGCAGCGACCGCGAGGCCAACGGCAGCTTCGTGCACTATGTCGGCTTTGCGGATTGAGAGGCGGGTTCGCGCCATCCTCCGTCATGCCCGGGCTCGTCCCGGCCATGACGATGGAGAAAGCGAGGATCAACCCAATTGCTTCGCCAGCACGCCGCGTTCGATGGCGTCGATCTGCAGCGCGATGTAGCGGCTGTAGATGCGGGCCTGCGAGAAGGCGCCGCCGGTGAACCACAGGCCGGGCTGGCCGGTGCGCGTCCACATGTTGCGCAGCTCCTGCGAAGCATCGTCGAAGCCCCAGATGCGGCCGACGCGCGCGGCGACCTCGGGACCGAACAGTTTTTCCAGGAGATGGTCGAGCCCCTTGTAGCCCGTCGCCAGCACCAGCATGTCGGCCGGGAGCGTCGAGCCATCCTTCAGCTTCAGGCCACCGGCCGTGAAGCTTTCGATGTCGGCGAACTGGATCAATCCGACCTTGCCGTCGGCGATCAGTTCTGAGCAACCGACATTGAAGTAATAGCCGCCGC
>JAHCKB010000242.1 GCA_026125985.1 Bradyrhizobium sp. | reverse complement strand
GCCGATCCTCTACGGTTGGAAGGAAGGTGCGGACCACTTCTGGTGCGGCGCCCGCGATCAGGGCGACGTCTGGTTCTTCGACAAGCCTATCAAGAATGACCTGCATCCGACCATGAAGCCGGTCGCGCTAGTCGAGCGAGCGATCCAGAACTCCTCAAAGAGCCGGGACATCGTGCTCGACCCCTTCGGTGGATCCGGCACGACAATGATTGCTGCCGATCGGACAGGGCGGCGAGCGCGGCTCCTTGAGCTTGATCCCAAGTACGTCGATGTGATTGTCCAGCGGTGGCAGCTGGCGACAGGTAGTGAAGCCAAGCTTTTCGGTACGGATCAGCTTTTTTCGAGCCGGGAAGAAAAGCGCGCGTGAGGCCAACAGGCAAGGTTCACCGTGAGCGTAACCCGACGATGGCGTTCCCACACCATCTCGGCTCAGCGCGGCGGCCTCGGCCTTGGTATGGGACAGCTACCGGCAATCACGTCGCCGCGAAGAGCTTCCTCGCTGGTCGCGTCATCGAGATCGGTTTGAAAGGTCGCGTGAAAGCGATTGACCATGTTGCTCAACCCGACGGTCAGACAGATGTCGATGATCTGCGGGTTCGTGAAGTGCTGGGCGAGAGCGCCATAGGTCTCATCATCAATCCGCTCCAGGCGGGTCGATTTTTGGGCGTACTTGACGATCGCTGCTTGTGAGGGCGGATAGAGCCCCGTCGGAAGGGGGTCGTCCGCGAGATGTCCCATTTGCTCTTCTGTAAGTCCGATGCTCCGACCGAGCACTGTGTGCGTGGGGATTCAATAGTAGCAGTCGTTCACGACCGTCGCCGTCAAGTAGGCCAGCTCGGCGTCTTTGGGAGCCAAAGTGGACCCAGAGCGATAAACGGTGCGAACCAATTCGGAAAAGGCTCGACCCGCTTCGGGGCGGTTCGCCAGAACGCGGTAGAGATTCATAATCTTGCCGCGCGCCCTGCCGGACTCTGCGAGGAAAGCGCGGCTGTCCTCGGAGAGGGCGGGATCATCTTCTTGCAGGATGGGAATGCGGGCCATTCGTTCCTCGCTCAGCCACGAACACTCAAGCCTCGCAAGAATATGGATGGCAGCTGACCCGCACAACCGCGATCGAAATGCATTGATGCTCAAACGCGAGCTGGCCCGACGCGCCGGCTTGGTATGCAGAGGAATTTAACTGTGACCCGCTCTGGACGCGGCCGACCCGCACATGAACCTACCGACGACACCCGTAACCTGGTCGAATCGCTCTCCGGTTTCGGTATCCCTCAGGCCGAGATCGCGCGCCTGGTCGGCATCGACCCGAAGACGCTGCGGTTCCACTATGAGGACCAACTCGACCTGGGCGCCATCAAGGCCTCTGCCAAGGTGGCGCAGAACCTTTTCGCCATGGCGTGCAAGCCGAATCGCGAAGGGCTCTCTGCCGCGATCTTTTGGCTGAAGGTACGCGCGGGATGGTCGGAGTATGCGCCGAAGTCTCCGGCGCAAGAGCCTCTCGGCAAGAAAGAGGCTGCCGAGCGTGACGCGCTGACTGCCGGCGACGGCAACGAGTGGGGCCGTCTGGTCAACTAACATGGCTGCATGGTCGCTGGCCGTACCGGATTGGCGGGAACGCATCCGGACGGGGCGATCGCTGTTGCCGGATCTGCCTCACCTCGACAAGGGTGAGGCCGCTCGGGCGGTAGCAATCTTCAACAAGCTTCGGCTGCCGGACGTCATTGGAGCACCGGCTCTGGCGGAAGCTGGCGCGGATTGGTTCCGGGAGATCGTCGGAGCGCTGCATGGATCGTTCGATCCGGCCGCCCGAGAGCGGATGATCCGCGAGATCTTCCTGCTGGCGCCGAAGAAGAGCTCCAAGACGTCGTATGCCGCGGCGCTGATGGTGACGACGCTCCTGATGAACCAGCGCCCGCGAGCGGAGTTCCTGCTCGTGGCGCCGACCGTGTCGCTCGCGCACATCGCGTTCAGCCAGGCGCTCGGCATGGTCGACAAGGACCCGGACGGCTTCCTGCGCAAGCGCCTGCATGTGCAGGAACACCTGCGCAAGATCACCGACCGGCGGACCAAGGCGACGCTGGAGATCAAGGCGTTCGATACCACGGTCCTGACCGGGGTGAAGCCCACCGGCGTGCTGCTCGACGAACTTCACGAGATCGCCAAGGTATCGGCGGCCGAGCGGATCATTGGCCAGCTACGGGGTGGGCTGCTGCCCAACCCGGAAGGCTTTCTGGTGTTCATCACCACCCAGTCGGACGAGCCGCCGCGCGGAGCGTTTCGGGCCGAGTTGATGGTGGCGCGCGCTATACGCGACGGTAAGGCCCAAGGCGCGATGCTTCCGGTGCTCTACGAGTTCCCGGAGGACATCGCCAACGACACGGCGGACCCGCCCGCTTGGCAGGACTCCAGCAAGTGGTGGATGGTCACGCCGAACCGTGACCGGTCGGTGACGATCAAACGGCTCGAAGACGACTGGGCGCAGGCCAAGATCAAGGGCCAGGGCGAAATTGTTCGCTGGGCCTCGCAGCATCTCAATGTGGAGATCGGCCTGGCGTTGCGCTCCGACCGTTGGGTCGGGGCCGATCTCTGGCAGCGGGCGGCCGACAGGAGCCTCACCCTCGACGCGTTGCTGGACCGCAGCGAGGTCGTGGTGATTGGCATCGACGGCGGTGGGCTGGACGATCTGCTGGGGCTTGCTGCGTTGGGACGCGATAGCCTGACCCGGCAATGGCTGCTGTGGTCCCGAGCCTGGGCGCACGGCTCGGTGCTCGAGCGACGGAAGGGCGAGGCCTCGGTGCTGCGCGACTTCGAAGCTGCCGGCGAGCTGCAAATCGTTGCCAAGATGGGAGAGGACATCGCGGAGATCGCGGCACTGGCCGAGCAGATCGACGAGAGCGGCAAGCTGGCCTCGGTTGGGCTCGACCCGTTCGGTGTCGGCGCCATCGTCGATGCCCTGGCGGAGGTCGGCATCGCCGGCAACGACCGAGTGGTGGGCATCACCCAGGGCTGGAAGCTCACCGGTGCTATCAAGACCGCAGAGCGCAAGCTTGCAGACGGAACATTGAAGCACGGCGGCTGCGGCCTGATGGCCTGGGCGGTCGGCAATGCCAAGGTCGAACCCCGGGGGAATGCGATCGCGATCACCAAGCAGGCCTCCGGCAGCGCCAAGATCGATCCGCTGATGGCTGCGTTCAACGCAGTCGCGTTGATGGCCATGAACCCGAAGTCCATCGGCCGGTCATATCTCCGCTCCGGCGAGATGCTCGTTCTCTAGGGGAAAGCATGATGAAGCTGCTTGCCGCCGCCCTGCGCATGATCGCGGGCGCGGTGCCCGGTGTCGCCCGTGATCTGGCCGGTCTCTGCGGTGTGGGCCTGGTTTCCTATGGTGCGTGGATGATCTACGCGCCGGCCGGCTTCATCACCGCCGGACTGCTGTTGGTTGTTGGCTCCCTGCTAATCGCCATCGGCAACCGCGCGGCGAGTTGATGGCGGGACTGTTCGGCGCCCTGGCATCGGGCCTGCGGCGACGGGAGATCAAGGCGACGGATGCGGGAAGCCTCAGCTGGGCGGGACTGTTTGGCCAGCACAACTCGCGCGCCGGCGTGGCTGTCAACGTCGACAGCGCCCTGAAGGTCTCCACGGTATTCGCCTGCCTGCGCGTGCTGGCCGACGGCATCGCACAGGTACCGTTGAAAGTGTACCGGGAGCAGGCGGACGGGACGAAGGAGCTGGCAAAGGATCATCCTGCCTATCGCCTGCTGTCGCGGCGCCCGAACGAGTGGATGACCTCCTTCGAGTTCCGCCAGGTCATGATGTTCCACGCGGCTCTGCTGGGGAACGGCTGCGCCTACATTGGCCGCATCCGGGGCGTGCCGAAGGAACTGATCCCGCTGGTGCCGGGAAGTTACGTGATCGAGCAGGCCCGGGACTATACGTTGACGTATCGGCTGAGTGGCCCGAACGGCCGGTCGACGGTGTTGCCGCGAGAGGATGTCTTCCATCTGCGAGGACCGAGCTGGACGGGGGCCGCCGGCCTCGACGCTCTGCAGGTGGCGCGCGAGGCAGTGGGCTTGGCGATCGCGACGGAGGAGACCCATTCCGCCCTCCACGCCAATGGCACCCAACCAGGCGGCATCCTATCCGTGAAAGGCTCGCTAGACGATGCCGCGCGAGCGCGGCTCAAGGAATCTTGGGCGCAATATCAGGGCGGACTTGCAAACCGGTTCAGGACCGCCGTCCTCGACATGGACAGCACCTGGACGCCGCTTGCCATGAAGGGGGTCGACGCCGAGCACCTCGACACCAGACGCTTCCAGATCGAGGAGATCTGCCGCGACTTGAAGGTGTTCCCGCAGATGGTGGGCTATGCCGACAAGACGGCGACCTTCGCCTCGGCGGAGTCCTTCTTCCTCGCCCACGTGATCCACACGCTGAACCCCTGGATCGAAAACTGGGAGCAGTCGCTCGCCCGCGATCTTTTCCCGGACGAGGACGATATCGTGGCGAAGTTCTCCATGCAGGGCCTGTTGCGCGGCGACAACGCGGCGCGCGCTACCTTCTATGCCAGCGGCATCACCAATGGCTGGCTGACACGCAATGAGGCACGGCGGCTGGAAGACCTGAACCCGATCGCGGGGCTGGGAGAGCCGCTGCTGCCGCTGAATATGGGCACTCAGGCCGAGCGCAGCGCACTGGCGAAGCAGGAGGGGCAGTCCGGCAAGTCGATGTTGGGCCACAACGGCAAGCCCGGGCTCGAAGACCGACCGCTGGAAACCAAGATCGGCCGCGTTCTATCCGCGCATAACGAGCGTCGCATCGTCGGCGCTCGCGATAACCTCAACGGTGTCCTCGCCTCATTGGGAGAAGGATAGTGCGCATCCAGCGCAAGGATGGCCCGCACACCATGCTGCGGAAGAGCTTCAGGCTGCGCGAGGTGAAGTTCTCCTCGTCCGCGCCGGCGGGGACGTTCTCCGGTTATGGCGCCGTGTTCAACAATATCGACGACGGCGGCGACCTCATCCTGCCGGGCGCATTCAAGGACACGCTCGCAGAGTGGCAGGCTGACGGCAATCTGCCGAAGATGCTCTGGCAGCACGGCATCGGCGATGACGGCAATGACATGCTGCCGATCGGCGTCTGGACAAAGATGGAGGAGGACTCCACCGGCTTGGCGGTTGAGGGTCTGCTCGATCCAATCGACACCGAGCGCGGCAAGACCATACACGCTGGAATGAAGAATCGTGCAATCGACGCGCTGTCGATCACTTACGTGGCCACAGACGTGGTCTACGGGTCGAAAGAAGGCGATCCGTTCCGAACGATCCGCAAGCTCGACCTCTACGAGTGCGGTCCTGTGCTGTTCGGCATGAACGAGCTTGCTACCATCGACCAGACCAAGGCGGCGTCGCTGATCAAGACGGTCCGAGATTTCGAGAACTTCCTACGGGATGTAGGCGGTTTCTCGCACGCTGCCGCGAAAGCGATTGCTTCCGGCGGCTACAAAGCCAATCCGACCCTTCGGGATGAAGGCGGGACGGCGGACGAGCTGGAAGACCTCCGCAAGCGGGCCGCCAGCATTTTCTCCACCTGAACCAAGGGTATTGACATGCACATGATGAGCCGCGACGAGCGGCGTCGCGCCCGCGTGCCCGAGCGCAAGAATGGCGGCGGTTCCTCGCTCGCTGCCGAAGTGAAGTCCGTTGTCGATCCGATGATGCGCGCGTTCGAGGAATTCAAGGCCACGAACGAAGCGCGCCTCAAGGAGATCGAGAAGAAGGGCACCGCCGACCCGCTCCTGATCGAGAAACTCGGAAAGCTCGAGCAGGCCTTCGCCAAGGGCGAGGAGGTCAGCGCCAAGCTGACCGCGATCGAGCAGGAGGCGAAGAAGCAGAAGGACCTCGAGCAGGAGCTTCGCGACCAGCTCGACGCGCTTGAGCTCAAGCTCAAGCGTCCCGGTTTCGGCACGCCGGAGGCCACGGCCGAGCTGAAGCGACACCACGACAGCTGGGCGCGCGGTATGCTGACTTCGCTCGCCACCGGTGGCCTGCCGACCGACGAGCGGCAGAAGAAGGCCTTCGATCGGGTCCTGGCCGAAACCAAGGCGCTCGGCATCCAGAACGACACGACCGGCGGTTACCTGGCGCCTGTCGAGTTTGTCCGCGAGATTATCAAGGGCGTCACCGAGATCAGCCCCGTCCGCCAGCTGGTGCGCGTGCGCTCGACCGTCAACAAGTCGATCATGGTGCCCAAGCGCACCGGGCAATTCGCCGCGCAGTGGGTGGCCGATCAGGGCACCCGCAGCGAGACCGACGGACTGCGTTACGGGATGCTCGAGATCCCGACACACGAGATGTATGCCCTAGTCGACATCTCGCACCAGAACCTCGAGGACTCGGCGTTCGATCTCGAGGCGGAAATCCGTGGCGAGACCGACGAGCAGTTCGCGCTGGCTGAAGGTACGGCGGTCGTGAGCGGCACGGGCGTCGGCCGGCCCGAGGGCTGGATGATCAACGCCGATGTGGCGTCCACGGTGTCGGGCTCGGCAGCCAACATCAAGGATGCGACTGGTCAGGCCAACGGCCTGATCTCGCTCAAGCACGCGATTAAGACGGCTTACACCCGCAACGCCAACTGGGCGCTGAACCGCACGTCGCTAGGTGCGATTCGCCAGCTTAAGGACGGCCAGAACAACTACATCTGGATGCCGGGTCTTGCGCAGGGCAAGCCGAACACGATCGACGGCGATCCTTACGTCGAAGTGCCCGACATGCCGAGCGAGGGTGCCAACACTTCCCCGGTGGCCTATGGCGACTTCATGCGGGCGTACACGCTGGTGGACCGCATCAACATGGTCGCACTTCGCGACCCGTACACCCAGGCTACCAGTGGGAACATCCGCTTTCTGTTTTACCGCCGCATCGGCGGCCAGGTGATGCTGGCTGAAGCTATTCGCAAGCTGAAGTGCTCGACCTGATCGGTCCACGAGCGTTGGGCACCGATTTGTAGGCGCGCTTCCATGACGCGCGCCTCTTCGCATTCTGCCTTTTGAAGGACTGTCATCATGCAAGACCTGCACAACAACATTCACCTGAAGCGGGGCATCAGCCCCGCGGCCGCTGTTACGGACAACACGCCCTTCGTGTCCCAGATCGTCGACCTCGCGGGCTACGATGCCGCCGAGTTCGCGATCCTGACCGGCTCGCTGGCCGACGCCGATGCGACGTTCACCACGCTGGTGGAGCATGGCGAGGCGGCCAACCTGTCGGACGCC
>JAHCKB010000241.1 GCA_026125985.1 Bradyrhizobium sp. | reverse complement strand
AAGCCGTCATGGCGCGCTGGCGCCCCGGTCCTCCACCGTCGAAATCCTCGCTTGCGACCAGCCGCGTCGAGGTGGCCGAATGAGCGAGGCGGCGACATTGCTGTCGGTCGAGGGCCTGACCAAATCTTATGGCGGCGTGCATGCGGTGCGCGGCGTGTCGTTCGAGCTGAAGGCGGGCGAGATCCTGGCGCTGATCGGACCGAACGGAGCGGGCAAGAGTACCTGCTTCGACATGCTCAACGGCCAGAACGTTCCCGACTCAGGCAAGGTCACGCTGCTCGGGCGGGACACTGTCGGACGGAAGCCGCGTGAGATCTGGCGCCTCGGGGTAGGACGGACCTTCCAGATCACCGCGACCTTTCCGACCATGACCGTGCGCGAGAACGTGCAGGTCGCGCTGGTGTCGTACGGCCGGGCACTGTTCAGCTTCTTCGCTTCGGCGCCGCAATTTGCGCGGGAGGAGGCCGGGCGCCTGCTCGAGCTGGTCGGCATGGAGAGCTATGCCGAGCGACCCTGCGGTGAACTCGCCTATGGCGACCTCAAGCGGCTGGAACTCGCCATTGCACTGGCCAACCGGCCAAAATTGCTGCTGATGGACGAGCCGACCGCCGGCATGGCGCCCCGCGAGCGCGTCGAGCTGATGCGCCTGACCGCCAGGATTGCGCGGGAGCAGGCAATCGGCGTGCTCTTCACCGAACACGACATGGATGTCGTGTTTGAACACGCCGACCGTATTCTCGTGCTCAACCGCGGCAGCCTCATTGCGGAAGGTACGCCGGAGGAAGTCCGCGCCAACCGCGAGGTGCGCGCGGTCTATCTCGGCGAGGGCCTGGTCTACGATGCCCGGCATCGTGAGGGAGCATCCGCATGAAGCTCCAGGTCGCAGACCTCAACAGTTTCTATGGTCCGGCGCATATCCTGTTCGATATCGCGCTCGAAGTCGGTGACGGCGAAGTGGTCGCGCTGCTCGGCCGCAACGGCGCCGGCAAGTCGACCACTTTCCGCTCCATCGTCGGCCTCGTCGCGCAGCGCTCGGGACAGGTCGTGTTCGAGGGCAGGGATGTCTCGCGCGAGCCGACGCATGCGATCGTGCGGGGCGGGCTCGGCTATGTGCCGGAGGAGCGGCGCATCTTTACGGACCTGACGGTCGACGAAAATCTCGAAGTCGGACGGCAGCCGAAGCGCGCCAATGCGCCGCACTGGACGCGGGAGAAGCTGTTCACGCTGTTTCCCAATCTCGGCGAAATGCGCAACCGTCCCGGTGGACGGATGAGCGGCGGCGAGCAGCAGATGCTGACGATCGCGCGTACGCTGATGGGCAATCCGTCGCTGGTATTGCTGGACGAGCCTTCGGAAGGGCTTTCGCCCAAGATCGTCGAGCAGATGGTCGATGCGATCCTTGCCATGAAGAAGGAAGGCGTCAGCATCGTCGTCTCGGAGCAGAACCTGCATTTTGCGCGCCTGATTTCCGACCGCGCCTACATCATCGAGCGCGGCCGCATCTGCTTCGACGGAACGATGGCCGAACTCGACGCGCGTCCGGACATCCGCGACGCGCATCTGTCGCTATGACGGAGAGACGGGGCATGGGCAGGACCGTTTCGACCAGGCGAAACACCAAGCCGCCGAAACCAGCTTACGTGCTCGACGAGCAGATCGGCTTCATCCTGCGCCAGGTCTGGCAGCGCCACGCCATGATCTTTGCGCGCGATATCGGCATCAACCTCACCCCGACGCAGTGGGCGGCGCTGGCTAAGCTCGCCGAAACCGGCCCGTGCTCGCAGAACCAGCTCGGCCGGCTCACCGCAATGGACGTCGCCACTATCAAGGGCGTCATCGATCGCCTCACCGCGCGCGGGCTGACCGAGACATCGCCCGACCCGGAAGACGGCAGGCGCCTGCTGGTGAGCCTCACCCGCGCCGGCCAGCAGCTTGCCGAGAAGGCAACACCGAGTGCGCTGGCGATTTCGCGGGAGACGCTGGCGCCGCTGGACGCGAAGGAGCGTGAGCTGCTGATGGGACTTCTCAGCAAGTTGCGGTAAGCGAGCGCCCGAAATCGCTATTTTACCAGATCAGAAAATCGCTGAGCCGAGGTTTCCGGCAGACGATTCGCGGCAGGCCTCCGATACATTTTCCCGGGCAGATGATCGCCGGCGAACTGGCCCGGTTGCAGGAGTCCGAGAGGCGGTTTGGTACGGTAGATGGCCGTAGTCCTGCCGCTTCCGCTGATGCAAAACGCCGCAGGCGGATTGTTTGGCGCTCGCGCGTGCCTCAGTCTCATGGCAACTGCGACGGCCTCGAACTCCGAACATGTGGTCGTAGAACGAGAGGGACGACTGGAGATTTCGCGAGAATTCGCGGCAGATAACGCAGCCACACAGTACTCCCGGCCGATCCAGGAAGTTTGCATGCAAGGATTGTAAAGAGGCGGTCTTGAACCTGAGAGTTGATGTAAGCGGCTGGATGTTCTCGCCCGATTGCGATGACGAGCAAGGGCTTGAGTTTGCGCGGCTGCTGGCATCCGCTCAGGACGGTGGAGCGACTGTTGCCGAGTGCCTTCAGGTCGCGAGCCGTATCGTCGAAGGGGACAAGGCTTCCTGGCACCGGGAATGGCGGCGCCTCGCCGAGGCGAGCGCGGATCGCGCCGAGCAGGCGCTTGCCGACGGCAGCCGCGTGACCGCGGCTAGCAACTGGCTTCGTGCCATCAACTACTATCTCGCCTCGATCCACCTGTTCGACACGTCGGATCGTCGTTGTCCGATGGTGATCGAGGCGATGCGGAAATGCGCCGCGAGCTATCTCCGTCACGCGCCGGCAGGTGGCGAGATTATCTCGATACCCTGGATCGAGGGGCGCACACTGCAAGCTTATCTGCTGCAGCCGGCGGAGAGTCGAAGTGCGTCGCCCATGGTCATCTGCGTGGGTGAACCCGGTCATCGCAAGGAAGAATACCTGTTCAAACTCGCAAGGCACGCCGGCGAACGCGGGCTGGCGTTGCTGGCGCTCGATCTCTGGGGTGAAGGCAGCGAGGATTGCGGCGCAGAAGTGATCGCTCACCCCGAGATCACGACCATATTTTCGCGGGTGCTGGATCATCTTTCGGAACGGAACGATATCGACCTGTCGCGAATCGCGGTTCTTGCCGACGGCTGGGGGTCGTCCTTTGTCGCGCGCGGCATTGCGGCCGAGCCGCGCATTGCGGCTGCCGCTTGCGACGGCGGGCTCTGGGATTTCCACCAGCGTCGTTTTCTTGCTCGCCGTGCCGCAGGACGCGGAATGGATGTCTATCCCGATGTCTTCGTCAGCCGGGTCGCGCGAAACATCGAGTGCCCGCTTCTGATCACGCTGGGTGAACGGGGCTGGCTCAAGGCCGAGCAGGCCGAAGAGTTCGTGGATCGGATGCGATCAGACGGCCGCGACGTCACCTTGAGACTGTTCACGTCGGCAGAGACGGCGTCGGAGCAGGGCCA
The DNA here is from genome assembly GCA_026125985.1 of Bradyrhizobium sp. Taxonomy (GTDB): domain Bacteria; phylum Pseudomonadota; class Alphaproteobacteria; order Rhizobiales; family Xanthobacteraceae; genus Bradyrhizobium. The sequence goes on along the minus strand of JAHCKB010000241.1, from coordinate 3,808 downwards.
TTCCGACAACCCAACCCTCGCCAATGAGTTCATCTTCGACTGGCTGTCGGCTCGCCTCGGACAAATTCTTGCGGCGTGCCAAGCCTCCGCAAGGCACTAACTCGGCAAATCGTCTTCGCGCCTCATGCCGTTTTTCGGATCGAGCGCTAGAGTTCGAGGGCAATCTTGAACCGCGCCTTCTCCAGCCGGGTCTTCAGCCCGGCAAGCTTGCCGGTGAAATCGGCAAGTTCTCGATGGTCGAATTCCTGGAAAATGAAGTCGTTCAATGCGTCCTGCTTTTCAGCCAGCCCGGCAAGGAGTTTTCGCGTCTTGTCGGTCAGCGACATCTGAACGACGCGGGCATCGCTGGACGAGGTCTTGCGGCGCAAAAATCCCTTCTTTTCGAGGAGCTTCGACTGGGTGGTGACGAAAGACGGGTCGACATGTAGCAATTTGGACACAACGTTGACCGGAACACCGTCATCCTTGTCCAGGTCGGCCAGAGCCATCAGGATCATCCACTGTGGCCCGCTGATGCCGAGCGCTTTCGCCCAGAACTGGCGCAATTCCTCAAGATGCACGTTGATCGAGGCGATTTCCCACATGAAGCGCCGGACCTGGTCCTGATTCTTTGCGGAAGGGCTGTCTGCCTTCCTCTCCCGGCGATCACCCGCGGCCATCGGCTTTGTCTTGCTGTGCAATACTCAATTGAACGAATGCGTCATTATGGCGGACGGCGCAAGTGCTGAAAAGCCTATTATATCATTGATCTCGCATACGTTATTCTTCCCCGCCCGGGGAACAGGGGGCGCGGTACCCAGTGTTGCCGGACGAACACAGGGTCGGGCCAATCATATAGCTGAGTAGATAAAGCAGTTTGATTAAACAAATTGCACATGCATATTCGATCGTGACGGCGGGGGGTTCCCAATCGTCCCGTTGCAGGTGGTTCGCTTAAGTCCCTCGCGTTCATGCGGGTGTGTCCGAAGGCGCGAAACGACTGAGCGGTTTTCGAGAGGCGGAGGAAGGGGCCCTTCTGGGGAAACGTGATTGGCCCTGACTTTCCCGACAACGCAACTTGGAGGTTTAACATGAAGACGATTAAGAGCCTCGTCCTCGGCTCAGCGGCGGGTCTCCTCGCCATGGGTGGGGCACAGGCGGCTGATCTTCCCGTGAAGGCCAAAGCGGTCGAGTACGTGAAGATCTGCTCCCTGTACGGTGCTGGATTCTACTACATCCCGGGTACCGACACCTGCATCAAGCTGGGTGGCTATCTGCGCGTTGACGTTGGTTTCAACACCAACAGCATCAACACCGGCAATATCAGCGGTGTGGCCGGTGCGCATAACCGCCTGCAGAACTACTACACGACCCGTTCGCGCGAAGACTTCAACATCGATACCCGCACGGCGACCCAGTACGGCGTCCTGCGCACCTACTTCGATGCGACGTTCACCTGGACGACCGGTGGTGTCACCAATGCTGGCGGCACGACCACCTATGCGGGCGATGCTGTCGCAGGCGGCTTCCTCGGCGTCTACCACGCCTTCATCCAGTTCGCTGGCTTCACGATGGGTAAGACCATCTCCCAGTTCAGCGCGCCCTGGGTCAACTATCCCGGCAACAACTTCGACGGTCTCGTCGGCGGCGGCGGCACGGTCACTGGCATCAACCAGCTGACCTACACCGCCCAGCTCGGCAACGGCGTGTCGCTGACCTTGTCGGCTCAGGATCCGACCCAGTACATGCAGGCTGGCGTCAACAACCTCACCGTGGCTGGTGCCGCCAACTTCGGCTATGGCGCCAGCAACCAGGCCGGAACCGCTGTGCCGGATCTGGTCGGTGTCGTGAAGGTCGATCAGGCTTGGGGTCTGTTCCAGTTGTCGGTGGCCGGGCATCAAAACCGCGCTGCCTACTATCTCGGAACCGAGCCGACCGGTCATCCCGATGACAAGTGGGGCTTCGCCGTTCAGGGCGCCCTGCAGATCAAGAACATCCCGACTGGTGCCGGCGACGACATCAAGATCCAGGGTGTCTACACCAACGGCGCTACCCGCTATAACATCCAGGACCTCGCGGGTCAGTTCGGTGCTGCTGTGGCTTACAGCGGCTCGAGCGTAGCGGGCATCTACAACAACGTCGGCTTCGGCTTCGCTCCGGACTCGGTGTTCGGCTTCCAGGGCGGCCACGAGCTGGTCGAAACCTGGGGTATGCGCGGTGCGTTCAACCACAACTGGGATCCCTACTGGAGCTCGGCTCTGTACGGCGCCTACGCTGCGGTTCGCTACAACAACAACGCCAAGGTCTTGATGTGCGGCGTTGGTGGTGTCGGCGGAACGGTCCGGACGGCGTTCGGTGCGGGTATGACGAACTGCGATCCCGACTACGACATCGCGCAGCTCGGCTTCATCACCCGGTGGACTCCTGTGAAGGGTCTGACCTTCTCGGCAGACTTCACCTACACCCACCTGGACCAGAAGTACGCGGGAACGACGACTGCGGCAGCGGTTGCGAACGCTGCGGTAGGCAAGCCGGCGGGCACCTATCAGTTCGCCGATCAGGACACCTATCACATGCTGATCCGCGCTCAGCGTAACTGGTAAGCGGCACATTCTGTGACGTGCGAAGCCCCGGCGGGAAACCGCCGGGGCTTTTGCTTTTGTTCGGGGCTATCGGAAAATCCAGCTCGCAGCCTCAATTGACTGCGACCCTGCCTCGAATCGGCGTCGCTCGGTGCCCGCGATGCCGGCGCGTCGCCCGGCGAGGGTAAGGCAGGGCATTTTCCCGTGCCGTCAGCCGGGCTTCTTCTATTCGATGATCTTGCCGCGGCGCAGGTCGGCCTCGATCTGCAGCCTGGTGCCGCCGCCAAAGCGGGCGCGATAGACTTGCAGGTTCTCCAGGATCCGCTGCACGTAGTTGCGCGTTTCGGAGAAGGGGATCAGTTCGACCCAGTCGACGGCGTCGACCTTGGGATCGCGCGGATCGCCGTAGCGCTCGACCCACTTCTTCACGCTGCCGCGGCCGGCATTATAGGCCGCAAAGGTCATGATGTAGGAGCCGCGGTAATCCTCCAGAAGCCCGCCGAGTTCGGCTGCGCCCAGGGTGACGTTGTAGACGGGATCGTTCTTCAGCCGGCCGAGGTCGTAGGTGGCGCCATGCCGCTTGCAGACGTAGCGCGCCGCGTCCGGCGTTACCTGCATCAGCCCGTAGGCCTTCGCGGGGGAGACCACCGACGGGTTGAACGCGCTTTCCTGCCGGGCAATGGCATAGACGATGCTCTTCTCCACCTCGGGCCCGATCTGTCTGAAGGAGGGGATGCCGTTGACGGGATAGGCGTAGAAGTCGAAGGGCAGGCCGCGGTTGAGCGCCGCCTTGCCCATCAGCAGCATGCCGCGCGCATCGCCATGGCGTCCGGTGATTTCGCCGAGCCCCACCAGCGCGTCGGGATCGCCGTTCTCGCCCATGTCGGCGAGCAGGGGGATGGCTAACGCGCCTTCGTCGATTTCGTAGAGCAATTGGGCTGCGCGTACGATCTCGAGCCGCTCGGGACTGCGGCTGCGGGCGGCAGGCGCGCTGTTGAGCTCGATCTGGGGCAGGCCGAGCTTGGCGCGCGCGAGCTGGCCGTAATAGCTGGTCGACTGCTCGGCGGCGCGGGTGTAGGCGGCACGTGCCTCCTGTGCGCGGCCCGCGGCTTCCGCAGCGCGGCCCTGCCAGTAGCCGGCGCGCGCCAGTGCCGTCGGATTGACGCTGCCGACGCCGATGCGCGCGAAGTGCTGCGCGGCAAGCGCGGGATCGTTGAGGAAGCGCAGCGCGATCCAGCCGGCGGTGA
>JAHCKB010000240.1 GCA_026125985.1 Bradyrhizobium sp. | reverse complement strand
TCACCCATCAGGACAGCCTTGGCAACACGGGCCGCACCGAAGCGGGCGACGTGCAGGTGATGAGCGCAGGCAGCGGCATCCGCCATTCCGAGTACAATCTGGAGCCTGCCGAGACCCGGATATTCCAGATCTGGATCGAACCCAATACGCATGGCGGCCAACCGACCTGGGGCGCCAAGCCCTTTCCGAAAGCGAACCGCGCCAATGGCAAACTCGTCATCATCGCCAGCGGCTTTCCCGGCGACGCGGATGCGCTGCCTATCCGCGCCGATGCGCGGGTGCTCGCCACCACGCTCAAGGCCGGCGAAAGCACGGAGTACGCACCGGACAAGGCGCGCCATCTCTATCTGGTGCCGGCGGCAGGCAGCGTCGAGGTGAACGGTGTGCGCGTCAATGCACGCGACGGTGCCGCGATCATCGACGAGACCAGCCTGAAGATCACGGCGCTGGAAGATTCCGAGCTGGTGCTGGTCGACGCCGCGTAGGCCTCGATCAACCACACGTGATCGCCAATCCCGCCGACGGGACGCATGGCAGACAGGACAGGGGCGGCATTCTCAAATGTCGATGCCGCCCCATCTGTTGTGACGAGGACGAAGGATTCTGACCATGATTGAGCTTCTCTTTATCGCGCAGACATTTCGCAAGCCGATCGAGGTGCTCACGCGCCGCTGGTATTGCCGCAGCCTGTATCGCGCCACGCGCGGCGCAAGGGAATGCAAGGGGTGCACGGCTTCGTGAAGGGCACGCAGGACGCAACGCCGGATTGCGCTTGAGCCTGCGGCGCAGCCTCGCGCTCTTCACTTCAGGATTTCAGGCAGCCCGGAGCAGCGCCCGTTCCTTCAACCGGTCGTGAGCGATCTGAATGGGATCGCGAACATCGACGAGACGGGACGCCGCGAGGCGGAACAGTCCCCGCACCTCGTCGAAACCGCCCTCATAGGAGTGGATCGGAGCAAACGGCGACATGACCTGATGCGCGCCGTATCGCTGCAGGTATTCAGCGAGATTGTCCCAGGCGACCCTACCGCCGCAATAGATGAAGGATTCGACCGCCAGGCCTTCGGCGAAAATCACTTCATGCGTATCGAGCTCGACGTGGAAATATTCGATCGTCTCCTGCTCGAGCGCCGCCTCGTCGAAACGGATGGAAGTTCCGTTGACGAGGTGCCTGGCCGGAATGAGCACGCCATCGATGAACAGCGAATGATCCTGCGAGACGAGGACATCGCGGTGCGGCGTGCAGTCGTCGATCGCAAACCGCGAAATACGAACAGGCAATATGCGGGGATGCCAGGCCACGGATGGATTGCGCCGGAGCGTCTGGTGGCCGATCCACTTGACCGGCTTCGGACCGTTCGCCGTGACGATTTCATCACCGATGGCAAGGCGCTCGATGGCGACCTCTCCACCCGTGGTGAGAATTCGCGTTCCGCGCGCAAAGCAGCGCACGCCCCCGGACCCCGTGCCGTATCCCGACGCCGATCCATAGGAGCCGGAGCCCGACCCATATCCGGCGCCTGATCCCGCGCCAGCAGATCCCGTTCCATACCCGGAGCCCGAGCCCGATCCGGCAGAGCCCGAAGCAGTCCCGGCGCCCGATCCATACTGGCCAGAACCCGAACCATTCGACGATCCCGACCCGGAGACGCCAGCTCCTGAGCCGCCCGCCGAACCCGATCCCTGGCCGGCAGATCCAGAACCGCTGCCGGAGCCCGACCGATGCCGGGAGCCGCTCACCTGCCCTCTGCCATAACCCGATCCAGAGCCCTGACCGGATCCGGTACCACGTCCGAATCCCACGTCGCCGTACTCATGACGCCGGTGCGAATGATTGTCCCAGAGATGATGCTGCTCATGGATCCCGGCGGCCGCATCCCGGGTGCCGAGGAGCGACAGGGCGGATGATCCCACTGAAATCATCGAAAGTTTTCTGGCGGCCGCAGCAGCAATACCGATGAAGTGCCGGCGGGAAGGGCTCGAAGGTGGGACTGCACTCATGAGCTGATCTCCATTTACGCAAACGTAACCAATCGACGGAATCGAGAAAACGCATAATGGGCGATATGGTTAATTACGTTTGTCCCGTTTTGAGACAGCGTCAGAAACGCTTTCCGCACGGCTTTCCGAGCCGGCGCGTGCGGAGGATCGCGGCTGCCACGATCACTGCTGGTCCGCCGCTTAACGCTTTCGATTAACGCCATCGAATCAAAGACGTCCCTGCTTGCGGACGATGAATTGTATCCACGATCGAAACATGATCTCGTCGCCGCGCATCGACGATACATCGTCATAAATTTTGAGCTGAGGCGCGAACCCGTGCACGGCAAGGTTCTGCTACTTTCACAGCGCCGGATTTCCGATCTGGTCGCATTTTGCCTCGCCTACGAATTCGAGGACACGTTCCTCGCCGTCACGGGCGCCGAGCGGATCGACGCAACCGACTTCGCATCGATCGAGTTCTCTCGCCGGGTCTACAAGCTTGTGCGCCTGGCATCCGGATCACCCAGCCTGGCAGCTCGACTTGCACCCGTCCCGCGGGGCAACGCGCCCCTGGCCGGCGACTTCGAACTGTTCTTCCCGATCTTCAACAATGCGTTCGAGCTGTATTCGCTCGCGACGATTCCGGACTGGCGGAAGCGATGCCGCAAGGCAGCCTGCTTCATCAGCGAGATCTGGACCGACCTGTTGCCGGAATACCTGCTCGAACTGCTGTCGGAATTCGATCACGTTTTCACCGGGCTTCAGCACTGCGCCGATGACGTGGCGCGCATCACCGGGCGTCCATGCAGTTACCTGCCGCTCGCCACCGATGTGCTGCGTTTCGCGCCCGCCGGAACGGATCAGCCGCGGCCGATCGAAGTCTGCAACATCGGCCGCCGCTCGCAGGTGACGCACCGCGCGCTGCTGGCGGACGCGGCGAGACGAAACAGCTTCTATTATTATGACACGGTGGCGGCGAGCGGCGCGGACCTGAAGCAGCGGACGTTCCGCGTCGACGACCCGCAGGAGCATCGCCTGATGCTGGCGACGATCCTCAAGCACAGCCGCTACTTCATCGCCAATCGCAGCCACGTCAACAACCCCGAATTCACGGCGGGACGCGACGAGATCTCCGCGCGCTTCTACGAGGGCATCGCGGCCGGCACGATCATGATCGGCGAAGCGCCGCGCACGGCCGAATTCAAGCGGCAGTTCGACTGGCCGGACGTCGTCACCCACCTGCCGTTCGACTCCCCCAATGTCGCCGACATTCTGGCCGACCTCAACAGCGATCCCGACCGACTGGCGACGGTCCGCAGCAGGAATCTCAGGGAAGCCGCACGCCGGCACGACTGGCTCTACCGCATCGAGACCGTGTTCGACACGCTCGGTCTGAAGCCGACCGAGGCGATGCAGGCGCGCACCGAGCGGCTCGCGCAAATCGCCCGCCAGGCCGACGCGGGGCTCAGGACCCACGCCTGAAAAGCCGGTGCGGACGCGAACCCTCCGGGCCGGTCACGGCCGAGTGTCGAAAAGGTTAATGAAAAGCCGAAACATATGGTTAATGATTTCATGAAATCGTGGAGATGCGGACAACCGGCCCATTTGGGCTGACAGCCTCGAAATCGGCTTGGTGCTTCGGATGTCCGACAACGAGTTTCTGGCGCGGGTTTTCTGTGGCGCGGCTCGAAGTGACGGTGGCAGCGGGCTGAGGTGTGTTGTGCAGCGAAGTATGTGGGGTACTGGTCATCGCAAGTCCGGCGCCGGAGTGATCCAGGGCCGCCAGGAACTGTCGCGTCCTGCTCCGCCGCGACATCGCCCGGTACAGCAACGCCGTGGACCGTTTGCCGTCAGCGACGAGCGTCGCCTCGAAAGCCCGACGTTTCCCTATCCGGACCATCAATCGGACCGCATGGTCATTCCGACCATGACGGATCATTTCCATCACAGCGCAGCATTCGACGTTGACGCCCACCCGACACAGTTCGACCTCGAAGCCGAACGGGAACGGCAAACCGAGATCGCCCGCATCCGAAAGGAGATCCTCGACATCGCACGCGAGGTCGCCGACCTGCGGCGTCGCGAAGATGACAATGTCGTCCGAAGTGGGGGTCCAGGCTATAGCAACCGTCTCGACCGCCAGATTCCACGCGAACGCGAACCGCACAAGCGGCCGCTTCAGCAGACCGCTGTCCGGATATCGGAACAGCGCAACCGGTCGCAGGAGCAATCGCCATTGCCGAAGGGCAGGCGCCACCAACTCGTCGAGCGGGCGCATCGAAATGCCCGAGCCGGCAGCACCGACCCGGTCACTGCCGCCGCGCCCGTGCGCGAACGCCCGCCTTTGACGATCCGCGATGAAGTGGTGCGATTTGCGCCGGTAAAGACGAAGCCTTTCGGCAAGAGAATCCGCAAGAAGCGCTCGAGCATCGCCGCCAAGGCCGCACTGATGACTGCGGTGATGCTCGCCGGCACCGGCGTGATCACGCTGGCGCTCTGGGGCAAACTGTCGTGGCCGGCATTCGGGTACGACAGGTCGGCGTTCGCCGAAACGACGGCGTCAGTACCGGCAGCAAAAGCCGCACGCTCTTCACAATTGCTGCTGGCGTCGATCGACGACCACGCGACGTCAACCCACCTGTTCGAGACTCCCGACACCTACGGCGTCTACGCCGTCACCGACGGACATCTGATACCGCTAGCACCTCTGCCGATCCGCGTGCCGGATGCACGGGTCGCCATCTCGACCCCGATATCGACGCCGGAACCCGCGCCTCTCCCGAGCGGCAATCTGCAATTTGCGGTCTATCACCGCGAACTGGCGACCAGCGTTCCCGACAGCGCGTCAGTTCGCGTCGTCGCCAAGGTCATGCGCGCCACGAGTTTCGCCGACGGCAAGCCCAAACAGGTTCAGGTCGAGGACACCTGGGCGGTGCGCGGAGGCTCGATAGAGCTGCGCATTGCACCGGTGGCTACGAACAGGGAGATGATCCTGATCCGCTCGGCCGATCCGGCCTTCACGCTGTCGCCTGGACGTTACGTCCTGATGTTCAGGAATCAGGCCTACGATTTCAGCGTGGCGGGAACGGTCAGCGATACCGCACATTGCCTGGAACGCTCCGAGCTGCAGGACGGGACGGTCTATTCCGAGTGTCACGAACTTCCCGCCGCGCAGGCCAGGCTCTAGCCCCGAGGTGAGCTTGCCGAGAGGCGACGCTCAGGCCCCCGCAGGAACCTGCACGGCACCGCTTCTCCGCCAGAACATCATGCCCGCGCTGCCGCCGACGAGACAGACAAGCGTCACAGCCAGTTCACCGGTCCGAAGGCCGCCGCCGATCGCGGCAAAGGCCAGGAGACCGATTCCCATCCAGAACAGCTTCTGCCACTGATAGCTGTCATGCCGCTTCGCGATCTGGCGGCGCTGGAGCCAGATTCCCTTGGCTTCGGCCGAGAACGGCAGCAGCATGCGCAACACCGCCGGGATCACGCGCAGCGCGATCAACAGGCCGAGGAACAGGGCAAGCGAAGTCCAGATATGGTCCTGTCCGCCGGTCAACGCGCGAAGAACCAGCGGAATGCAGAAGCCCAGCGCCACGCGGGAAACTGCGCTCGACGGTCCGTCGTCGAGCTTCACAAGAAAATGTTCAATGTGCTTCATCGGGGTGCCTGCATCAGGGTCGCGAACTCGCGGGCATCCATACGGCACGCAAATCACGCAGCGTTGAGAACATGAGGTTGAGCGGAGCGGTCACCCTGAAGATGCCGACACAAACCGCGAGATAAGTCAGCAAACACATCGATCCGGAGACGAGCATGCGCACCCAGGCAGAGGAGCCGCCGAGAAACTGCAGTTCCACCACGAAGCCGACCGCAACTGCGAGCAGACCGGCAATCGTTTGCGGGCCGACCACCTGAAGAACGTCCCGGTTTCGAATGCCGATCGGATGCCCCGAATAGGCCAGCGCCGGCACGAAAAGACAGAACATCGCGATCGTATAGGAGACGGCAACGCCAGTGACCCCGAACGGCAGACCAAGCGCAAGCGCCGCGAGCTGCACAATCGCGCTATAGAAGCCCCAACGCATCCAGCGATCGGCACGTCCGAGTGCAACATGGATCCAGCCCATCGTACGCTCGAGCGAGTGCGCTATACCCCTCACCGCAAAGATGCACAGCAGCGGCCCCGCGGGCGCCCACTTCTGTCCGAGCAGCAGCACCACAAAATCCTGCGCGATGACCGCCAGGACCGCAAAGGCGCCGGCAGCGACGAAACTCAGGGTCGAGATGGCGGTTTCCCAGGCGCGCCTCAAACCATCCACGTCGTCCCGCAGCTTGCTCAGTCCCGATACCGCGATGTTGTGGAGGGGCTCGGTGAGAATGCCGAGCGCGTTGCTGTAGATCAGGAACGCGTTCTGGAAGTAGCCGAGCGGTCCGGCGCCCAGAAAATAGCCGATCGCCAGTCGGTCGCCCGACTTCACGAGATAGTCGGTCATGGTAAAGCCGGTGACGCCCAGCCCGAAGCCGACCAGTTCCTTCGCCTCCGCCGACAACCGCGGTCGCCCCGGCAGCCAGCGGCAACAAGTCCAGAGCGCAACCGCGCTCAGGCTCGAGGTCACGATCGGCTTTGCCACCAGCGACCAGTACCCGCACCCCGAAAGCGCGAGCGCAATGCTGACGACGCTGCCGATAACGTTCGCGGAGATGTCGAGCATCGCCATCCGATGGAACTGCATCGCCCTGCGCATCAGCGCCGAATGCTGAATCGAGGCCGCCGTCAGGACGAACGTGACCGACAGCGCCATTGCAATTCCAGCCAGTGACGGCTCGCCAAAGAACTGCGCAATCAGGCCGCTGGCGCCGGCAAACACTATTGCCAGGAAGATGCCGATCGCGACATTGAGCCAGAACAAGGTGCTGATCTCGGTCGCGGTAATCTGCGTTTTCTGCGCGGTCGCATCGGCGGTACCGAGGTCGATCAACATCGGCGCGACGGCAAACAGCGCCAGCACAATCGCGACAAGACCGAAGTCATGCGGACTGAGAATGCGTGCAAGCACGATGGTCGACGCAAGTTGCACGAAGATGTTGGCGCCGCGGGCCGCAATGAAGATCATGCCGCTGTGCAGCGACGCCTTGCCAAGACCGGCATAGGCCTTGTTCTCCGCAAAATATTGCTCGGCGCCGTGCTTTCCGGACAAGATCGGCTTCCCCTATGAATGATCGCAGTCCGTTGGGGCGTGTCTCTCGGGAGCGCGCTCCAGCCAGATTTCACGCCAGTATGGCGGAATGGCTCGC
>JAHCKB010000024.1 GCA_026125985.1 Bradyrhizobium sp. | reverse complement strand
GTGGCGATCTCCTGCCTCGACCCGTCGTGCCACCACAGCAAGGAGTCGACGCTGCCGCCGATCACGCCCTACTTCGTGATGCGGGTCGGCAAGCTGCCTCTGGTGCCCTACTTCAAGCCGGGTGATCCGAAGCTCGCCGACGCGATCCGCGAATACGCCAAGGGGCATCGCGCCGTGCTGCTCGCCAACCACGGGCCGGTCGTGTCAGGCGACACGCTGGAAGCCGCAGTATTCGCAATGGAGGAGCTGGAGGAAACGGCGAAGCTCTATCTGCTGCTGCGCGGGCTGAACCCGCGCTATCTGTCGCCGCAACAGGTGGCAGAGCTGACCCGCGTGTTCGGGCTGACGCTGCCGGAGCACGGGCACAGCTAGCGACTACAGCACCGCAAGCTGCTTGTTCAGCAGATCCGTCACCAGCATCAGGCCGGGCGCATGCGTAATCGCGAACGGCAGCTTCGCTGATGCGATCACCGCTTGCGGTGTGACGCCGCAGGCCCAGAACACCGGTATCTCGTCGGCTTCGACCGGCACCGGGTCGCCATAGTCAGGCCTGGCGAGATCGGCGATGCCAATCGAATGCGGATGGCCTAGATGCACCGGCGCGCCGTGCACGGCCGGAAAGCGCGACGTGATCTGTACGGCACGGATCGCATCCGCCGGCTTGAACGGCCGCATCGATACCACCATGGGACCCGCGAACGGCCCTGCGGAGTGGCAAGCAATGTTGGTGCGATACATCGGCACCCGCAACCGTTGCTCGACGTGACGGATCGGCAGGCCGTCCGCCATCAGCGCTTCCTCGAACGAATAGGAGCAGCCGAGTACAAAGGTGACGAGATCGTCGCGCCAATGCGCCATGATATCCGTCGGCTCTTCCACGACCTCGCCGTCGCGCCAGACGCGATAGCGCGGGACGTCGGTGCGAATGTCGAGATCGAGCCCGAGCGCGGGAATGCGGGGATCGCCGACATCGGACATGCCGATGATCGGGCACGGCTTCGGATTGAGCTGGCAGAAGCGGTGGAAGGCCGAGGCATATTTCTCCGGCAGGATGGCGAGATTTCCCTGCACAAAGCCGTTGGCAACGCCGGCCGTGGTTCCGGCCATGCCGGAGCGGCAATCGAGACGGGCCTGCAGACTCGGCGGTATCTCGGCGCCTCGCAGCGCGGTCCGCTCGCCTTTCGTACGCTCTATATTCATGCCATACGCTCCGTGCCTGGGTGCCTCGACAGATGGCGCTAAGAAATTCTACCATGTCAGACCCCGACCGTACCACCGGCTTTGCGCACAGGACCAATGACAAAAACCGCCACCAATCTGCAGATCGATTCCGCCCGCCTCTGGGGCGCCATCCATGAAACCGCAAAATTCGGCGCCACTCCCAAGGGCGGAGTGCGGCGGCTGACCCTGAGCCAGGAAGACAAGCAGGTGCGCGACTGGTTCCGCAAGGCATGCGAGGAAGCAGGGCTCGAGGTCCATGTCGACACGCTCGGCTCGATGTTCGGCCTGCGCCAGGGCCGCGACATGTCGAAACCGCCAATCGGGCTCGGATCGCATCTCGATACGCAGCCGACCGGCGGCAAGTATGACGGCGTGCTTGGCACGCTGGCGGCCCTTGAAGTGGTACGCACGCTCAACGATGCCGGAATCGAGACAGAGATTCCGATCTGCATCTGCAACTGGACCAATGAGGAAGGCTCCCGCTTTGCGCCGGCGATGATGGCATCTGCCGCCTATGTCGGCGACTTCACCACGGACGACATCCTGTCGCGCAAGGACGCCGAAGGAATCACCGTTGGGCAGGCGCTCGACACGATCGGCTATCGCGGCGCGACGCCGGTCGGCACGCAGAAATTCTCCGGCTTCGTCGAGCTGCACATCGAGCAGGGTCCGATACTTGAGGCCGAGAACAAGACCATCGGCGTGGTCGATTCAGGTCAGGGCGTGCTGTGGTACGACGGCAGGATCGTCGGATTTGAGAGCCATGCCGGCTCGACGCCGATGCCGCTGCGACGGGACGCGCTTGCGACGCTGTCCGAGATCGTGTTGGCGCTGGAAAGCATCGCGAAGAAGCACGGCCCCAAGGCAGTCGGCACTATCGGCGAAGCGGTCATCGCAAAACCCTCGCGCAACGTCATTCCCGGCGAGATCGCCTTCACCGTCGACTGCCGCAGCGCGGACGCCGCCATCATGGACGCGCTGGACCGGGATCTGCGTGCGGCGGTGGCGGAGATCGCCGCACGGCGAAAGGTCGAAGTGGAACTCGACCTGTTCTGGCGCAAGCCGCCGACGCATTTCAATCCGAAATTCGTCGACGCTGTCGAGGCGGCCGCGAAGCAGCTCGGCTATTCGTACCGCCGCATCACGTCCGGCGCCGGACACGATGCCTGCAATCTCAACACGGTGATGCCGGCGGCAATGGTGTTCGTGCCTTGCAAGGACGGCATCAGCCACAACGAGCTGGAAGACGCTACGCAAGGCGATTGCGCGGCGGGCGCGAACGTGCTGATGCATACTGTGCTGGCGCTGGCTGGCGTTGCGTCCTGATCAATCAAGAAAACCGGAGGGAATGCCGTGCGCGGTGTTTTTGTCGATGCCAATGAATCGCTGGCCGTGATTTTCGACCGGCTGCGCAAGGACGGCGATCCCGACATGCGCGTACATCGCGATCCCGACATCACGCCCGAACAATATCCAGCCATTCTCGATGGCGCCGAAATCGCCGTCGTCGACCACACCGCGCTGCCGACCGAGATCGCCAGGCAATGCAAGGGGCTGAAGGACGTCGTGTTTCTCGGCACCGGCGCACGCAGCTACATGAACCCGGAGGAACTCGCGGAGCTCGGCATTTCCGTCCACCTGATCAAGGGTTACGGCGACACCGCGGTCGCGGAATCCGCCATTGCGCTGATGTGGGCCTCGGCGCGGGTGATCGCGATGATGGATCGCGAGATGCGTGCCGGCAACTGGCTGCGCGAGGACGGCATGCAGCTCACCGGCAAGACGCTCGGGCTGATCGGCTTCGGCGGCATCGCGGCAGAGGTGGCGCGTATCGCACTCGGCAGCGGCATGCGCGTGATCGCCTGGAACCGCTCGCCGAAGAAATATCCCGGCGTCGAATTCCTGGAGTTCGACGAAGTGATCGACGAGAGCGACGTCATCTCGATCCACCTGCTCCTCAACGACGACACCCGCGGCATGATTTCCCGCGCCTGCATCGAAGGCATGAAGCCGGGCGTGATCCTGATCAACACCGCGCGCGCGGCCATCGTCGACGAGGAAGCGATGATCGACGCACTGAAGTCCGGGCTGATCCGCCATGCCGGCCTCGACGTGTTCAACACCGAGCCGCTGCCGAAGGATCATCCGCTGACAAGCCTGCCGAACGTGACGCTGTCGGCGCACTCGGCCTTCCGCACGCCGGAAGCGAGCGAGAACCTGATTTTCGCCGCATGGGAGCACTGCCGCCGCATCGCAGGCGGGGGATAGCACCGTCTGGCTACCCCTCCCCCAAGAAGGGAGAGGCGGGATATCAATCCACCATCTCCGCGACGGCCTTGCCGCAAGCGGTAGTGTCGGCGTTACCTCCAAGATCTCGCGTGCGCAGCGTGCGTTCGCCGAGCGTGCGCTCGATGGCGCCGACGATGGCTTCTGCCGCCTGTTTCTCGCCGAGATGCTCCAGCATCATCGCGCCCGACCAGATCATGCCGATCGGGTTGGCGATGCCCTGCCCCGCGATGTCGGGCGCCGAGCCGTGTACCGGCTCGAACACGCTCGGAAAATCGCCTTCCGGGTTGATGTTGCCGGATGGCGCAATGCCGATGGTGCCGGTGCAGGCCGGGCCGAGATCGGAGAGGATGTCCCCGAACAGGTTGGAGCCGACCACGACATCGAACCAGTCCGGATGCAGGACGAAATTCGCGGTGAGGATGTCGATGTGGTATTTGTCCCACTTCACCTTGGGATAGTTCTTCGCCATCGCCTCCACGCGCTCGTCCCAATAGGGCATGGTGATGGAGATGCCGTTGGACTTGGTGGCCGAGGTCAGGTGCTTCTTCGGCCGCGACTGCGCGAGCTCAAAGGCGAATTTCAGGATGCGATCAACGCCGACGCGGGTCATCACCGTCTGCTGGGTGACGAATTCGCGGTCGGTATCCGGGAACATGCGACCGCCGACCGAAGAATACTCGCCTTCGGTGTTCTCGCGCACCACCCAGAAGTCGATATCGCCCGGCTTGCGGCCGGCCAGCGGCGACGGCACGCCCGGCATCAGCCGCACCGGACGCAGATTGACGTATTGATCGAACTCGCGCCTGAACTTGATCAGAGAGCCCCACAGCGAGATGTGATCCGGAATCTTTGCCGGCCAGCCGACCGCGCCGAAATAGATGGCGTCGTGCTTGCCGATCTTGTCCTTCCAGTCGGCTGGCATCATCTCGCCGTGCTTCTCGTAATAGTCGTAGGAGGCAAAGTCGAAATGGTCGAACTTGACGCTGACGCCGTGCTTTTTGGCTGCCGCCTCGATGACGCGCAGGCCCTCGGGCATGACTTCCTTGCCGATGCCGTCGCCGGGGATGACCGCGATGCGATATTGCTTCTTGCTGCTCATCGAGAAACTTCCTTGTGACTTGCCGGGTTGCCGGCGCCGCCTATGCTGGACGCCCTGCAATGAACCAAACTTTGACGCGGCGCAACGCTGCAGTGCAATGTTGACGCGGCTGCATTCCCGCTATCCATTTCCGCCTTTCCTCGTCCGACGTTCCATATCCAGCAAGAGAGAAAATCCATGGATCTGCATCTGCGCGGCAAGCGTGTCCTGATTACCGGCGCTTCCAAGGGCATTGGCGCCGCCGCGGCCGAAGCCTTTGCCGAGGAAGGCTGCCATCTGCGCCTTGCCGCCCGCAGCGGCGACGCGTTGAAAGCGCTGGCCGACCGCCTACGCTCCCAGCACCAGATCGACGCCGTCACCCACGTCACTGACCTGCGCAAGCCGGAGGACATCGCCCGGCTGGTCAAGGACGCCTCCGACATCGATATCCTCGTCAACAATGCCGGCGACATCCCCGGCGGCTCCATCGACAAGATCGACGAGGCCACCTGGCGCCATGCCTGGGAACTGAAGGTGTTCGGCTACATCAATCTCACGCGCGCCATCTACGCCCAGATGAAGGCACGCGGAGGCGGCGTCATCGTCAACGACATCGGGGCCGCCGGTGAGAAGTTCGACGCCAATTATATCTGCGGCAGCGCCGGCAATGCTGCGCTGATGGCGTTTACCCGAGCGCTCGGCGGCAAGAGTCTCGCCGACAATATCCGGGTGGTCGGCATCAATCCGGGTCCCGTCGGCACCGACCGGCACGTCACGCTGCTGAAGACGCGTGCGAAAAATCAACTCGGCGACGAGAACCGCTACAAGGAATTCCAGAAGGGCATGCCGCTCGGGCGTCCCGCATATGCGCGCGAGATCGGCGACCTCATGGCGTTCCTGGCATCGGACAGATCGGGCTATACCTCCGGCGTGATCTTTACCGTCGATGGCGGACACACGTCGGGCTGGAGCTGAGCGAGCTTATGCTCGCTCCAACGCCTGGCGGATCAGCGTCACGATCCGCCCACCCGGCGCGATCATCTCGTTCATGATGGTGAAATGATCGGCGCCGGGGATTTCCTCATACGTCACCGGCAAACCATGCCTTGCGCGATGGCCTGCGAAATCGGCGGTCTGCTTGCGCAACAGCGGCAATTCGGCGCTGCCGACCACCAGCGACAACGGCTTTGCCGGCCCACCTGACTGCATCATCGGCGAGTTGCGGCGTGACATCGCGTCATCCAGCCGCAACTTTTCGTTGAGGTAGGAATGGCGGATCGGCTCGAGGTCGTAGATGCCGCTGATCGCGACGCCCGCGCGCACATTCCGGTTCGACAACGCCATCGACGTCAGGTGCCCGCCCGCGGACCAGCCGGACACGACGATCGCGCCGGGAGCGGCGCCCAACGCCGGCAATTGCCCGGCGAGGAAGTCGATCCCGGCGTGAATTTCGGCGACGATCTCGTCCAGCGTCGCATCCGGCGCCAGAGTATAGCCGATCAGTGCGACGTTGATGCCATGCGCCATCGGGCCTTCGGCGACCACCGTGAAGACTTCCTTGGCGCGGTGCTGCCAGTAGCCACCGTGGATAAACAGCAGCGTCGGCGCCCCGTCGCGCGCCCGAAGGAAATCGATCCTGTTGCGCTCGCGCGGGCCGTATTTCAGATCCAGATGCTGCGCATGGCGCTGCCGCAGCCCGGCTGAGCGCTTCTCCCAGTCAGCGACGATATCGGCACTGGCAGCCACCGCTGCACCATTGTTGAGGCCGCGGTCGACCTCCTCCCGGCTCATCTTGTGCCAATCCGGTCCGGCAAAATCGGTCGTCATGCTCAACTCTCCACCCTGTCCGGCAGCCCCAGCGCGTTTTACTTTGCCGGAAAATGTTCTACAGCATGACCGAGCCGCCTGCGAGAAGGCGGAATGAACGGGAGAACCTGCCGGTGGCCGACCAGAGCCTGATCCGCGAAACCGCGTGCGCCGTCGTCGACAAGCTCAACAAGGGCGAGGTAACGCCGCTCGACCTGCTGGACGTGCTGGAGAAGCGCATCGCCGATGTCGACGGCAAGGTCAATGCACTGCCGACGCTCTGCTTCGACCGCGCCCGCAAACACGCCAACGAGCTGATGAAGCGGCCGAAAGGCGAAAGGGGCCTGCTTGCCGGCATGCCGATCCCGATCAAGGATCTCACCAACGTCGCGGGCGTGCTGACGACACAGGGCTCGCCGATCTATAGGGATAACATACCGGCGAAATCGGACGTCCTGGTCGAGCACCTCGAAGCCGCAGGCGGCGTGGTCTGCGCCAAGTCCAACACACCGGAATTCGGCGCCGGCGCCAATACGTTCAACGAGGTGTTCGGCCCGACCCGCAATCCCTGGGACACGTCGCGCTCGGCGGCAGGCTCCTCGGGCGGTGCAGCGGCCGCACTGGCGACCGGCACGGCCTGGCTCGCGCATGGCTCCGACATGGGAGGCTCCCTGCGCAATCCCGCGAGCTTCTGCGGCATCGTCGGCCTGCGTCCCAGCATCGGCCGTGTCGCGCATACACCGGCGGCCGCGATCGACCGCAACCTCGGTGTACAGGGCCCGATGGCGCGCAATGTCGAGGACCTCGCGCTGCTGCTCGATGCCATGAGCGGCGAACATCCGGCCGACCCGCTGTCTCTGCCGAAGCTGCCGACCTCGTTCCTGTCGGCCGTGCGCGGCGGCGGCAAGCCGAAGCGCGTGGCCTACTCACGCGATCTCGGCATCACCCCGGTCGATCCGGAAGTGGCCGCCATCACCAGGAAGGCCGCGCAGCGCTTTGCCGACGCCGGCGTCATTGTCGAGGAGGCGCACCCTGATCTCAGCGAAGCCCATGAGTGCTTCCATGTGCTGCGCGCCTTCGACTTCGCTCTCAGCAAGGCGGCGTTGCTGCGCGCGAAGCGAGACCAGCTCAAGCCGGAGGTGATCTGGAACATCGAGGAAGGCCTGAAGCTGAGCGTCGAAAAGCTCGAACGCGCTGAAGCGCAGCGCGTGGCCATGACGGCGCGGACACTCGAATTCTTCGAGAAGTACGACCTGCTGCTGACGCCCGCGACCATTGTGGCGCCCTTCCCGGTCGAGAACCGCTACGTCGCCGAATGCGACGGCAAGAAGTTCGACAATTACGTCGAATGGCTCGGCATCGTCTACGCCATCACACTGGTCTGCTGTCCGGCACTGTCGTTGCCCTGCGGCTTCACCGCATCGGGACTGCCGGTCGGATTGCAGATGGTGTCGGCACCGCGCGGCGAGGCGCCGCTGCTGGCGGGCGCCAGGATGCTGGAAGATATTCTGGGCGTTCGCGGCTCGACGCCGATCGATCCGCGGCCGCCGAAGTGATCAGCGCGCCTCGCGCTCGGTAGCAGCCTTTGTCGCGACCGAAAGGGCGAGCTTCGCCTCCTGCACGATATCCTCGACCAACTCCTCGCGGCTGACGCCTGCGACCTGACCGGTCAGCAGCCCCTGCTCCGCGAGCATCACCACGCCGTGTAGCGAGGCCCAGATCTTCAGGGCCTGCCGTTCGCGCAGCAACCCGATCGCCGGTGCCTCCAGCGCCTCGATCAGTAGCGCCAGCGTCTCCATCGCGGCCTTGTGCAACTCGCTTCCCTTCGGCGCGCAGGCCATGGTGCGCGAGGCGAACATCAGCCGGTAGATGCCATTGCGTTGCAAGCCGAACGAAAGCGTCGCCTGCGCGAAGCGCGACAGCTTCGACTGCTGCGACGGCTTGTCGACGACGTCGCGGAGGATGACGTTGAACTTGCGGAAGGCTTCGGCCGTCACCGCCTCGAGCAGCGCCTCGCGGTCGGCGAAGTGCCGATACGGCGCGGGCTGCGAAACACCGAGCGCCTTGGCAAGCGCACTGATGTTGATGGCCTCGGGCCCTCCGCGCTCGGCTTCCTGAAATGCCGCCTGCACCAGGGCATCGCGGAGATCCCCGTGGTGATAGGTATTGAGGGCTTTGCGGACCAATCGCGGCGGCATTGATGTTATTGTCTATGACTTTTTGCTTGACAGCACAATCATCCTGCTAATGTAATATCCTATAATTTCGGAGGCTTGGCAAACAGCGAGGCCTCCACACAAAAGAATGATGCGCGGCTAGGCTGCGCCGGGTGCAGGGAAACGCTCACGATGGCAGGCAAGTTGAAGATCAAGGTCGACCCGGACAAGTGCCAGGGGCATGCGCGATGCAAGGCGCTGGCGCCCGAACTGTTCGAACTCGATGAGTTCGGCAACGCGCACGAAGTCGGCGACGGATCGGTTCCGGATGCGCTGGTGGAAAAGGCCCACCTCGCCCGCTCGAACTGTCCCGAATTCGCAATCGACATCACCGAAGAATAGTCCTCCTCCGGCAGCCGGCATTTTCAGGCTGCTCCAGCAAGAAAACACCTCGCGCCACAGGGGAATTGCTCTCATGTCCGACACCGATCGCGTTATGCCGGAGCATCCTCCGGTCACTGACTGGATCCACGACTTCGACCACACCGACCAGCGCTGGACCGATAATCCCTATCCGATCTGGGACGAGATGCGGAAAGCCTCGCCGGTGGTGCACACCAACCGCTTCCAGGGCTGCTATCTTCCCACGACCTACGAAGCCGTGCGGCAGATCTCCCACGATACCGAACATTTCTCCTCGCGACGCGTCATCGTGCGCGACGAGCGGCCCGAAGTCGTCCGCAACGCGGCGCCGCCGATCACTTCCGATCCGCCCGAGCACAAGCCGGCCAAGCAGCTCATGCTGCCGCCCTTTACGCCGGATGCAATGAAAAAGCTGGAGCCCCGGGTACGGGCGATCTGCAACGAACTGATCGACGAGTTCATTGCCGACGGCAAGGTCGATGCGGCGGATCGCTACACCAAGCACATCCCGGTCCGCACCATCGCGCACATGCTCGGCATTCCCGAGAGCGACAGCGATGTCTTCATCAAATGGATCCACATGATCCTCGAACTCTCGATCAAGGACGAGAGCAAGTTGATGCAGGCGGTGCAGGAAATGACCGCCTATTTCACCGGCTTCATCGAGGAGCGGCGGCGGAAGCCGACCGATGACCTTATTTCCTATCTGATCAAGGCCAAGGACAAGGACGGTCAGCCGCTCGACGACTCCCAGGTGCTGGGCTCGCTGCGGCTGCTGCTGATCGCCGGCATCGATACCACCTGGAGCGGCATCGGTGCATCGCTCTGGCATCTCGCCAAGACTCCCGCCGATCGCGATCGCCTGATCCGCGAGCCCGAGCTGATGCCGACCGCGATCGAGGAATTCTTGCGGGCCTATTCGCCGGTGACGATGGCGCGCGAAGAGATGAAGGAAACCGTCATCGAGGGATGCCCGGTCAAGCCCAACAACATGGTCCTGCTGTCCTTTCCCGCCGCCAATCGTGACCCCGCCATGTTCCCGGATGCCGACAAGGTGATCATCGATCGCAAGGAGAACCGGCACGCCGCTTTCGGGCTCGGAATCCACCGCTGCGTCGGATCCAACCTCGCGCGTCTGGAAATGATCGTGGCCATCGAGGAATGGCTGAAGCGCATTCCGGATTTCCGGCTCGATCCCGCCGGCCGAGTCGCTTGGTCGCAAGGAACGGTCCGGGGTCCGCGCAAGATGCCGATCCTGTTCGGCAAGGCAAAGTGATCGCAGGACACTTCGCCGCTTTCTATCGCCGCATGCTACAATGTACGATGCCGGCCATCGCCGGCGTCGACGCATTTTGGCATTGGCAATGGCTGAAGACAGCGGTCTACCGACCGACAGCAAGCTGACCCTGACCAAGCAGCGCTGGGCACGCGAAGGAAAATTCCTCACCGGAAAAATCGCCCGCTCGCCCGAACAGCGCCTGCCGCCGGGCCAGCACCTGACCATGGACTGGCCGGTGCTCGATCTCGGGCTGTCGCCGGAGATTGCGCACGATCGCTGGCGGCTCGACGTCTATGGCGCGGTCGACAACCCCGTGTTCTGGACCTTTGCCGAGTTCGAGGCGCGACCGCAGTCGCAATTCGTCTCCGACATTCATTGCGTCACCACCTGGTCACGCTACGACAACCAGTGGGAGGGCCTCGCCACGCGCGAGCTGTTGATGGCGTGCCAGCCGAAGGAAGACGCCCGCTTCGTCGTGCTGCACAGCTATGACGGCTATACGACCAATCTCGCATTGGAAGATTTCGCCGCAGAGGATGCCCTGCTTGCGCATAACTGGTCGGGCCGGCCGCTGGAGGCTGAGCATGGCGGCCCGGTGCGGCTCGTGGTCCCGCATCTCTATTTCTGGAAGAGCGCGAAATGGGTGCAGGCGATCGAATTTCTCGTTGAGGACAAACCCGGCTTCTGGGAAGTCCGCGGCTATCATAATCGGGGCGATCCCTGGGCCGAACAACGCTACGCCGGCGACTGACAACAACACGGAGGAAACAACCGTGCCGACCGAACGCTTTCAATTCACGGGAACCGGCGGACATCAACTCGCCGCCGCACTCGATCTGCCCACCGGCGCAATCGCGGCCTACGCCCTGTTCGCCCATTGCTTTACCTGCAGCAAGGATGTGCTGGCGGCCAAGCGCATCGCTGCTGCGCTTGCGGCAAAGGGTATCGCCGTGCTGCGCTTCGACTTCACCGGGTTGGGCTCAAGCGAGGGCGACTTCGCCAACTCGACTTTTTCGTCGAATGTCGCCGATCTGGTTCTCGCCGCGGATCACTTGCGCCGGACGCGCAAGGCGCCCGCTATCCTGATCGGTCACAGCCTCGGCGGCGCCGCCGTGCTCGCGGCAGCCGGGCAGATCCCCGAGGCGAAGGCAGTCGTGACCATCGCCGCCCCTTCCGATCCCGCGCATGTCACGGGCCTGTTCAATGACAGGATCGAAGACATCCGAAGCCAGGGCGAGGTTGACGTTTCGCTCGCCGGCCGGCCATTCCGCATCAGGCGCGAATTCGTCGAAGATATCGCCGAGCAGAGCCTGACCGCGCAGATTGCGAAACTGCACAAGGCGCTACTGGTGATGCATTCGCCGACCGACGACATCGTCGGGATCGACAATGCCACGCACATCTTCGTGGCGGCAAAGCATCCCAAGAGCTTCGTGTCGCTGGCGGGAGCCGACCACCTGCTGAGCCAGCGCCGCGATTCCGTCTATGTCGCCGACGTGATCGCCTCCTGGGCGGAGCGCTATGTCGAACCACTGCCTCCGGAAGCCGCAGGCCATACCGGCGAGACGCCGCGGCGCGTCATCGTGCAGGAAACCCGTCTTGGAAAATTCCAGCAAAACGTCATCGTCGGTCCGCACAAGCTGCTGGCCGACGAGCCGGTTTCGGTTGGCGGACAGGACAGCGGTCCCGGACCTTACGATTTTGTGCTGGCGGGCCTCGGTGCCTGCACCGCGATGACCATGCGCCTGTATGCTGATCGGAAGTCGCTGCCGCTCGATCGTGTCACCGTGACGCTGAAGCACGGCAAGATCCATGCGGGCGATTGCGAGGAGTGCGAAACGCGCGAAGGCATGCTCGACCAGATCGAGCGCGAAATTTCAATCGAGGGAGCCCTCGATGAAGAGCAGCGCAAGCGGCTGATGGAAATCGCCGACAAGTGTCCGGTTCATCGCACGCTTCACTCCGAGATCCGGATCGTGACCCGCGCGGTGTGACCGCCGCCCGGAGCATGATCCGGAAAAGTGTGAAGCGGTTTTCCGAACAAGGTCATGCGTCTTATGACGCCAGTGCGGGAACCCGCAACGCTCCGCGCAATCCCAGCGCGGAGCCGATCAGAATGCCGGCAACCGCGATGAAGGAAGCCAGCGACAGCGTCGACAGCCCGGTCAACCCCTGCCCGACCGAACAGCCGTATGCCATCGCGCCACCCGCTCCCATCAGCGCGGCTCCGCCGATCGAGCGCAGCATATGCTGAGGCGACTTGTAGCCTTCGAGCTGGAAGCGGCCCGTTACCAGCGCGGTCACCAGACTTCCGGCGAGCACGCCGGCGACCAGCATCACTCCGAAGCTCGCCGACAGTCCCGTCGAGAACATCGCATACTGAACAGTGTCGGCCGCCGGCGCGACGAACGTCAGTGAGGTGATGGGTGCCGGGTTGAAATCGTCGGCGCCGAGATAGCCGGTGACGAGCCAGCCGGCGACCACGAGAAAGCCGACCGCAAGACCGGCAGCGATCTGCCCCCGGGATTGCCGGAACGACGTGTGGGCGAAAGCGAAGATGAAGAGCGCGACACTGACCGCCGTGGCCGCAAGTGTCCGCGCGAACGCCTCGCCGAGGCCCGAGGCCGACAGCAGCGCCGGCAGCGAGACCGCGGGGACAGCCGTCTGCGTGGCCTGCGTCAGGACAATGCGTGGCGGCGCGATCAGGCCCTTGAGCACCATCTGTGCGACAATGCCGAGCACCACGATCACCACGAATGAACGCAGATTGCCCCGGCCGAGAAGCACCAGCGCACGGGAGCCGCAGCCGTTGGCGAGAACCATGCCGTAGCCGAACAGCATCCCGCCGAGGAAGATCATCGGCGCGGAAAAAGCAGCCTGCAGGTAGATCGTCTTGCTGAATTCGACAAATCCACTCGCCGCGAGGAACTGCGTTCCCGCAATCGCCACGCCGAGCGCCAACGCATAGGCGCGGATCAGGCGGCCATCGCCATCGCCGTTCCAGCCACGCAGGCCGCTCAGCAGACAAAAGCCGGAGAGCAGGCCTACGGCTCCATAGACCAGACCGATCAGCAATCCGCCTGCGAGAACGATACCGCCACTTTCAATCACGGACTTCCACCTTGTTGCTCCGGATGGCGGGGACGCGCCCGCGGGCCGGTAGAAGGAAATTCTTCTGGTGGTATAGTGCGCCGAATCTGGACCTGCTATGTCCTTGAAAAACTAAGAAGAAAGCCGTCGTGCGCGGGCGGCACGAGAGAACAAGTCTCCCATCGTCAATCCGTCTCGGAGGAAAATCGCCTACCGCGCGAGAAGCGCCTGAAGCCGCCGCGCCATCACGTCGTGCCTAGCGCGGCTGCAGGATGACGCGATCGCGCGAAGAGCCCGCTACGGCAAGGAAGGCATCCCGCGCCTGTTCCAGCGAATACACCGCGCTCGCCTTGATCGGAAACGGCTTGAGGTGCCCGGAGGCGAAACCGGGCGCCAGCTCGCGCAACACCGCACCAGTTGCAATCGACGACAGGCCGAGCGTGTCGATGCCGACATAGGTGTGCTGGCCGCGATAGAACTCGAGGATATTGAACTGCACGATGCGATCGACCGCGGCGATCAGGATCTGCCGTCCGCGCAGCGCCAGCGACTTGTGCGCAGCCTGGAAATAGGGATCGCCTACCGTATTGTAGACGATATCAGCGCCCTTGCCGCCGGTCAGCTCGCGCACGCGCGAAGCAACGTCGGCAGCGGAGGCGTCGATCACCTCGACCGGCGAATTGCTGTTGCCTTCATACGGCTCGTTCCGGCGCACCACGCCGATGGCACGCGCGCCTTGCCAGGTCGCGATCTGCACTGCGGCCTGCCCGACCTTGCCGTTGACGCCCATGACCAGCACGGTCTCGCCGGCCTTCGGCATTCCGGCGCGGCGCAGCCCTTCCATGGCGGTGACAAACGGCACGCCGATGCCGGCAGCCTCTTCCCAGGAAATCGCGCGCGGCTTGTCGACGACTGCTTCCGCCTCGACCACCAGATGCGTCGCATGGGTACCGTCGCGACGAATGCCGAGATCGCCGGAGGAGCCGAACACCTCGCGGCCGATCCAGTCCGCCGGGCCATCGATGACGATACCGGCATAGTCGCGGCCCGGCGTACGCGGAAACACCGCATAGGGCATCAGCCCGGTCGCGGCCTTCACGTCGGACGGGTTGACCGCTGCCGCCTTGACCTCGATCAGCAGCTGATCGAGCGCTCTCGTCAGGCTGTGCCGCTCAACGACCGGCGCGATGGCGGCCGCGTTCTCGGCCTTCGCCAAGAGGCGCACGCAGCGCGCTTCGACCGTTGCGGGCGGGCCATTGGGTAGTTGGGGAGCGGGTTGCACGAATTATCCTGAACCTGACCTTGGGGAGGTCAGGCATTACCCCTTCGGCCGCCTGTCGTAAACACGCTTGGCCTTGCCGAGCGAGCGCTCCAGCGTCTCGGGGGCAACGATCTTGATCCGCGTGCTGATGCCGATGGTGCTCTTGATATGATGCGCGAGCTCGCCGGCCTGCGCGGCAAGGCCGCTGCCGTCCCAGCGTTCGGGCCGGGCCTCCGCCAGAACGGCCATCTCGTCCATGCGGCCCTCGCGCGTCAGCTCGATCAGAAAGTGGCCGCTGCACCAGTCGGTGGCCAGCAGGGCTTCCTCGATCTGGGTCGGGAATACGTTGACGCCGCGCAGGATGATCATGTCGTCGGAACGGCCGGTGACCTTTTCCATCCGCCGCATGCCCGGCCGCGCCGTACCCGGCAATAGCCGCGTCAGGTCGCGGGTGCGATAGCGGATCACGGGGAAGCCCTGCTTGGTGAGCGAGGTGAAGACCAGTTCGCCCTTCTCGCCGTCCGGCAGCACCTTCCCGGTCTCGGGGTCGATTACCTCGGGGTAGAAATGGTCCTCCCAAATGTGGAGGCCGTCCTTGGTCTCCAGGCATTCCTGCGCCACGCCCGGACCCATCACTTCGGACAGGCCGTAGATGTCGGTCGCGTCCATGTCGAAGGCCTGCTCGATCTCCGCCCGCATGGCGTTGGTCCAGGGCTCGGCCCCGAAGATACCGACCTTCAGCGAGCACTTGCGCGGATCGAGCCCCTGCCGCTTGAACTCATCAAGGATCGCCAGCATGTAGCTCGGCGTCACCGTGATGATGTCGGGCCGGAAGTCGTTGATGAGCTGCACCTGCCGCTCCGTCATGCCGCCGGAAATCGGCACGACGGTGCAGCCAAGCCGCTCGGCGCCGTAATGCACGCCGAGCCCGCCGGTGAACAGGCCGTAGCCATAGGCATTGTGGATGATCATGCCCGTGCGCCCGCCGGCCGCGCGTATCGAGCGCGCCATCACGTCGGACCAGACGTCGATATCGGCACTGGTGTAGCCCACCACGATCGGCTTGCCCGTCGTACCCGACGAGGCATGCACGCGCACCAGCTTTTCGCGCGGGACAGCGAACATGTTGAAGGGATAATTATCGCGCAGGTCCGTCTTCACGGTGAACGGAAATTTGGCGAGGTCGGAAAGCTGCCTGAAGTCGGACGGATGCACGCCCGCCTTGTCGAAGGCGCGCCGGTAATGGACGACATTGTCGTAGGCGTGCTTCAGCGACCAGGTCAGCCGCTTCGTCTGCAACGCCATGATTTCGTCGCGCGAGGCGCGTTCGGCGTCGTCAAGCTCGGCGCGATAGGCGGACTTCCTCGATCCCTGGCTTGTCGAAGCCATGATGCGTTCCCTCGAGAGTTGTTGTTCCTATTTCTGGTCGGTACCGGCTACCGGCAGCCATGTGCCGGAAATAGTGCGGGAGTGGCCGCGAAATTCCGCGATCACCGTTTCGCCTGACGTGACGCGCACGTCATAGATGCCGGAGCGTCCGCTTCGCGAGACTTCGCGCGCGGTGGCGACAAGTCTGTCGCCAAGCTTGCCCGGCCGAAGAAAGGAAATGTCGCCCTGGGCTGCAACCGTACGATCGTTGTGGCTGTTGCAGGCATAGGCAAAAGCAGAATCGGCGAGCGTGAAGATGAAACCGCCGTGCGCGATGCGCTGTCCGTTCACCATCTCGGGCCGTACCGTCATGGCGAGCGTCGCCCTGCCGGGACCGATTTCGACGATCTCCATGCCGAGGCCCTTCGAGGCGTCGTCTTCCTTCCACATCGTATCCGCGCAAGCGCGCGCGAGATCGTCCGGCGATAGCGTGGCCTTGACGTTCACCTGTCCACTCCCAGAGCATTGCCCGGCTCGCCTTGGCGCGAGCCTTCTTCAATCTTTAAGCCAGTCTGGGCGCGAAACACGGGAGGTGTCAACGCGCCCAACGCCTCACCTCAGACGTGGTCGTAATCCACCACAACTTTCTCGGAAGTCGGCCGCGCCTGACAGGTGAGGACAAAGCCCGCCTTCAGTTCCCACGGCTCCAGCGCATAATTCACTTCCATCTCGGCCGCGCCCTCGACCAGTTTGGCCCGGCAGGTCGAGCACATACCGCCCTTGCAGGCGAACGGCAGGTCGATGCCGGCGCGCAGCGCCGCATCGAGGATGGCTTCGCCTTCGGCAACCGGCACCTCACGACGCTTGCCGTCGATGATCAGGGCGGCCATCGCTTTCGGAGGCGCATCCGGCTCGACCACCTTTTTGGGGCGCGGCTTGCCGCCGAATTCGGAGACGAAGCGTTCGACGTGAATCCTGTCGTCGGCAATGCCGATGGCCCGGCACGTCGCCTCGATGTCCTCGCTCATCCCCGTCGGACCGCAAATGAAGACATGGTCGATACTGGTGGCGGGCACCAGCGACCGCAGGAGCAACCTCACTTTGTCGCCGTCGAGACGGCCATAGAGGACCGGAATGTCCTGCTCCTCGCCGGAGAGAATATGGAACAGCGACAGCCGCTGCAGGAAACGGTCCTTCAGTTCCTCCAGCTCTTCCAGGAACAGCATGCCCTCAGTGGTGCGGTTGCCGTAGAACAGGAAAAAGCGGCTTTGCGGTTCCCGCGCCAGCACGCCCTTGATGATGGAAAGGATCGGCGTGATGCCCGAGCCGGCAGCGAATCCGACATAGAGCCGCGCCTGATCCGGCGCGTGCGTTACGCCGAAACGGCCGGTCGGCGTCATCACGTCGAGCTCGTCGCCGCATTTCAGTTCCTCGGCCGCCCAATTCGAGAACGCGCCGCCATTGACCCTCTTCACGGCAACACGAAGCTCGCCGTCGTCGGGCCCCGAGCAAATCGAATAGGAACGGCGCACTTCCTCGCCGTCCATCGTGGTGCGCAGCGTCAGGTACTGACCAGGCTGGAAGCTGTAGTCGCCTGCGAGTTCCTGCGGAATCGCGAACGTCATCGAAATCGCATCCGGAGTCTCCCGGCGCAAATCCTTGACGGCAAGTCGGTGAAAGCGGGGTGTTGTCATGATCAGTGGCACTTGAAGTAGTCGAAGGGTTCACGGCAGTTCCGGCAGCGCCATAAGGCCTTGCACGACGTCGAGCCGAATTCGGACAGAAGTTCGGTGTCTGCCGAGCCGCATTGCGGGCACTCCACCCGCTGTTCGCCGAACAGCGCGCGGCGTCCGGAGCCGGCGACGGGCGGCGCAATGCCGTATTCCCGGAGCTTTCGCCGCCCGTCCTCGCTCATCCAGTCCGTGGTCCAAGCCGGCGACAGTACGGTGCGGACGGTCGGCTTCGCGATTCCCTCGCGCTCCAGCGCCAGTTCGATCTCCAGCGCGATCATGTTCATGGCGGGACAGCCCGAATAGGTCGGCGTGATCGCCACTTCCACCCGGCCGTCATGGACCGCAACATCGCGCAGCACGCCGAGATCGGCGATGGTCAGCACCGGGATCTCGGGGTCGACCACCTGCGCTGCGGCGTTCCACGCCCGGCGCTGCAGATCGGCGTCGTCGAGCACGGCGCTCACCATGTCGCTCCCGGAAAGCTGCGCTGCAGCATCTGCAGTTCGCTGAGGAGATGGCCGAGATGCTCGCTGTGGCGGCCGGCCCGGCCGCCTTTCTGCATCCAGTCGTTCGAGGGCAGCGTCAACGTCGCTTCCGCTGCGATGCCGCTGACGATCTTCAGCCATTGCGCCCTGAGCTTTCCGGCATCGACGGCGATGCCGGCATCGATCAGTCCGCGCTCGTCGTCACCGACCTCGAACATCTCCCCTGTAAAGGCCCACAGGTACTCGATCGCCGCCTGCGCCCGCGCGTGGCTTTCCTCAGTACCGTCGCCCAGGCGGACGATCCACTCCGAGCTGTGCCGGACATGATAGGCGCTTTCCTTTTCCGACTTTGCAGCGATGGCCGCCAGCGTGGCATCCCCGGATCGCATCATCGCGCGCCAGTAGAGGTCGGCGAAGACGGAATAGAAAAACTGTCGCACTATGGTGCGGGCGAAATCGCCGTTCGGTTGCTCGACCAGCAGGAGGTTGCGATACTGCCTCTCGTCGCGCAGATAGGCGAGCTTGTCTTCGTCGTTGTCCTTACCCTCGATCCTGGCGGCATAGCTGTAAAGCTCGCGCGCCTGCCCGATCAGGTCGAGCGCCATGTTCGTGAGCGCCATGTCCTCTTCGAGCATCGGCGCGTGGCCGCACCATTCCGACAGCCGGTGGCCCAGAATCAGCGCGTCGTCGGCACGGCGCAACACGTGGAGCACCAGCGGCGTTTCGGAGATCTTGATCGAGGGCGTAGCCATTGTGGTCAACCTGTCAATCGATCGTCATTGCGGGGAACGGAGCGACGGAGCAATCCAGCTCACTTCCGGCATTGTGGATTGCTTCGCTTCGCTCGCAATGAAGCAAAATTCTTCACATATGCCCGACTTCTTCCGGCACTTCGTAGAACGTCGGATGCCGGTAGATCTTCGATTCCGCGGGCTCGAACATCATGCCCTTTTCGGACGGATCGGACGCCGTGATCGCGCTCGACGGCACGACCCAGATCGAAAGGCCCTCGCCGCGGCGGGTGTAGATGTCGCGCGCGGCCTGCAGCGCCATGGTGGCGTCGGAGGCGTGCAGCGAGCCGCAATGCTTGTGCGCGAGCCCGTTGCGGCTGCGAATGAAGACTTCCCAGAGCGTGGTGTTCGGCGTCGCCATGGCGGCTCCCCTATTCTGCGGCCTGCGCGTGCTGGCGCGCCTGGCGTTTCTCGGCATAGGCGGCCGCCGCCTCGCGCACCCAGGCGCCGTCGTCATGTGCCTTGCGGCGTGCGGCCATTCGGTCGCGGTTGCAGGGGCCGTTGCCGGCCAGGACCTGCTTGAACTCGTCCCAGTCGATCTCGCTGTAGCGCCAGTGCCCTTCCGCATCCTGCTTCATGCCGGGATCAGGAACCGTCAAACCCAGGAATTGCGCCTGCGGCACGGTGGCGTCGACGAACTTCTGGCGCAGCTCATCGTTGGAGAAGCGCTTGATCTTCCACTTTGTGGAGGTGTCGCTGTGCTGGCTCACCTGATCAGGCGGACCGAACATCATCAGCACTGGCCACCACCAGCGATCCAGCGCATCCTGCGCCATCGCCTTCTGCTCTGCGCTGCCGCGGCAGAGCGTCAGCATGATCTCGTAGCCCTGACGCTGGTGGAACGACTCCTCCTTGCAGACGCGGATCATCGCCCGCGCATAGGGGCCGTACGAGCAGCGGCAGAGCGGAATCTGGTTCATGATCGCCGCGCCGTCGACCAGCCAGCCGATCGTGCCGATGTCGGCCCAGGTCAGCGTCGGATAGTTGAAGATGGAAGAATACTTCGCCTTGCCCGCCAGCAGCGCGTCGACCATCTCTTCACGTGAAGAGCCGAGCGTCTCGGCTGCGGAATAGAGGTAGAGCCCGTGGCCGCACTCATCCTGGATCTTGGCAAGCAGCGCCACCTTCCGGCGCAGCGTCGGCGCGCGCGTGATCCAGTTGCCTTCGGGCAGCATGCCGACCACTTCGGAATGCGCGTGTTGGGAAATCTGCCGTAGCAGAGTCTTGCGATAGGCGGCGGGCATCCAGTCGTTCGGCTCGATGCGCTCCTCGGCATCGATTCGAGCCTGAAATCGCGCGGCCTGCGCGGCATCCTCGACGCCGCGGTCTTCGCCGTCAGACGTGTTCAGCGCCTGGGTGTACATGACCGGCCTCCCCTCGCTTTGTTGAGCGCCAACATATAACAGAAATCTCGTAATGCAATATAATTCTGTAACATGTTAACTCAGTCAGAGAACCGGCGGAAAAGTTCCTTCCCTGTCGCCGGGAGCGGCCCGTTCTCGTTGCTGCCATGGCGGTCAAGCCATTGTTCCGATGCGGGAAGCAGCCCGCGATAGATTTCACCGCAGAGCTGCCGCGCCGCCCTGCCCGGCCAGTCTCGTGGCAGCAACGCCAGCGGCAGCAGGGGATCGCGCAGCACGACGCGCCGATAGTGATGGATCAGCAGGATGCGTGCGGTGAAGGCGTCGATCTCGGAGAATCTGTCGCGCGCGACCCAGGCGCGCAGCGGCTCAAAACTCTTCATGAAGCGGCGGTAGGCCTCCGCCGTGCGCTCCAGCGGCCAGCTCTCGCTGAGCAGCCGCCGGCCGCTATCGTCTTCCGCCGACACCTCGAGGCGGATGGCCCCTCGGGCTTCCTGCGGGATCGGCGCGCCTGAGGGCGCGACCCACACACCCGGCAGCGGCGTGCCGAAACCGGCGTTCTTCAGCGCCTCGCGCGCGGCGTCGCGGTCGCCGCCATTGGCGATCAGGAGCAGTTCGAAGCGTCCGGTCCAGTCGGAAGCCGGCGGGCCGTAGATATGCCTCGTCGCAATGTCGAAGGTCAGGCGTTCGCGCTGGACCAGCCGATAGAAGCTGTTGCGGCCGACCTTCTCCCGCTCGAACCAGCCATCAGCGGTGAGCCGCGACATCGCCGTGCGCACCACGGAGCCGTCGACATCGATCGCGGCGAAGAACTCGAGCAGCGTACCGAGCGCCACCGCGCCGCCGCGCGGCACGATCGCATCGCCGAATACGGTGATGACGATCGAGCCGGTGCGCGATGGCTCGCGCTTCAACTGGTCGACGATACGTGCAAGCGGCTGCGGCATAGGTGACGCATACCGCGTTTTGTCGTTTGCAGACAATGTCGGTGCGTCTAGCGCTCCCCCATCCTCGTCATGCCCGACCTCGCCGCCTTCGCTGAAGCAGTTCGCAGCCCGGCGAAGCCTTGGCGGAGACGGGTGCCGGGCATCCACGACTTTTTTTCGGTCCGCGACAAAGACGTGGATGGCCGGGACAGGCCCGGCCATGACGAACATCCAATATGAAAAAGCCTAGCGATGCGGGTCGGGATAGACCAGGCTGCGCCAGCCGCTGCGATTGAAGGGCTTCCATTCGCCCTCCTTCTGCGCAAGGCGCTCGGCGACCGCATAGACCACAGCCGGATGGTGACCCATGCCGCAATGGCTGCTCTCCACCTCGATACTCTCGCTCATGTGCGAGGACTGCTCCCGGCAACCTTGCCAGGCGCAGACGCCATCGGTGCGACTGAAGATCGCCGTGGTCGGCACGGGAGGCGCACCCGCCAGCGTTCCGCCGAAACGATGATCCTCCTCCTCGGCGCTGCGGCCGCTTGCCATCTCATAGACGCGCCAGGCATTGGTCGCCTTCGGGCTGGAGGCAAACGGACTGCCGAGCGTAATCACCTGCCGTACGCGCTCCGGCATCACCTTGGCGAGCTGGCGCGCATAGAGACCGCCGAGACTCCAGCCGACCAGCGAGATCTTGCGACCATGGGTATCGTTCAGCTCATGCACGAGATCGACCATGGCGTGCTGCACGCCCGGACGAAGGCCGAGATTGCGGCCCTGGCGCCAGCCGCTGACGGCATAGCCGCGCGACTTCAGGAAGGCGCGCAGCGGACGCGTGGAAACATCGGATGCGACCAGCCCGGGCAGCACCAGGACGGGATGCCCGTCGCCGTTCGGCGCCAGGCCGAGCAGCGGCAGCGCACCGATGAAGGCGCCGAGTTCTGGAAGGGCGCGCCCTTCCATGAACATGAGAGTCCTGGACGGCGGACGAAGCGCATGTGCAGCAGCGGACATCGTGTCTCCTCTTCGGGCCTGCCGCCGTACACGTCGGCAGCGGCCATTGGGCTCATGAATGACGCAAACGCAGCAGAATCGTTCCG
>JAHCKB010000239.1 GCA_026125985.1 Bradyrhizobium sp. | reverse complement strand
GCCCACGACGGGAGCGAGGATCTTCTGCGCGATCGGCGCGATCATCGGCAGGATGATGAAGGCGATTTCGAAGAAATCGAGGAAGAACGCGAGAAAGAAGATGAAGACGTTGATGAAGATCAGGAAGCCCCAGACGCCGCCCGGCAGCGAGGTCAGATGGTGCTCCAGCCAGACGCCGCCGGAGACGCCAAGAAACACCACCGAGAAGCAGGTCGAGCCGATCAGGATGAACACCACCATGGTGGAGATGCGCATCGTGGTCTCGTAACCCTGCTTGATCAGGTCGCGGAGGTCCGGAATCCGCACCGCCTCGAGACATAGCCAGATCACGGCAATATAAGTCACGGCAAAGGCGAGCTTGAACAGCAGATTTTCGCCGAACTTGATTCCGATCATCGTGCCGATGCCGGCGGCGACGATGCCGACGATCAACATCTTATGGCCCGGTTTGCTGAGATCCTTGTGGTGGATCGCGGCCAGCACAATGGCGCCGATCGCGCCCATGGCGCCGGCCTCTGTCGGCGTCGCCAGACCCAGCATCATGGTCCCGAGCACCACGAAGATGAGAACCGCCGAGGGGATTATGCCCATCAGGCACTTCCTCCAAAGCGCCCAGCCGATCAGCGTGCGTGCCTCCTTCGGCACAGGTGGCACGTGGTCCGGTCTGACGATGCCGAGCAGGAAGGTGTAGCCGGCGAACAGCGCGATCTGCAGGACCGAGGGACCCCAGGCGCCGAGATACATGTCGCCGACGGACTTGCCGAGCTGGTCGGCCATCACGATCAGCACTAGCGAGGGCGGCACAAGCTGTGTGATGGTGCCGGAGGCTGCAAGCACGCCGGTAATGTAGCGTATGTTGTAGCCATAGCGGATCATGACCGGCATCGAGATCAGTGCCATCGCGATCACCTGTGCCGCCACCGTGCCGGTGATGGCGCCGAGGATGAAGCCGACGATGATGACCGAATAGCCGAGGCCGCCACGGACCGGCCCGAAAAGCTGTCCCATCGAGTCCAGCATGTCTTCGGCGAGCCCGCATCGCTCGAGCACCGATCCCATGAAGGTGAAGAAGGGGATCGCCAACAGCAGCTCGTTGGCGAGCACGCCGCCGAAAATTCGCCCCGGGATCGCCTGCAGGAAGTTTAGATCGAAGAAGCCGAGATAGATCGACAAGAAGCCGAACGACAACCCGAGCGCGGTCAGCGTGAAAGCGACCGGGAAGCCGATCAGCATGGACAGGATCAGGCCGCCGAACATCAGCGGCGGCATCATCTCCAGCGTGATCATTGTGTCGGTCTCTCGTACTTCGCGTCGATCACGACGTACCCCTGAAGCGCGGCGACCCGCTTGATGACCTCGGAGACGCCTTGCAGCGCGAGCAGGACAAGGCCGGCGGGAATGATGAATTTGATGGGCCAGCGGACCAATCCGCCGGCGTTGCTGGAGAGCTCGCCGACCGCGTAGGCCTGGTAGAAGAACGGCCAGGAGAGATAGGCGAGCAACAGGCAGCCCGGTATCAGGAAGAACAGCGTACCGATCAGGTCGAGCCAGAGCTGGCCGCGCTCGGACAGCATCAGATAGAGGATCTCGACTCGGACATGCTCGTTGCGCTTGAAGGTGTAGGAGGCGCCGAACATGACGACGATGGCGAACATGTACCATTGCAGTTCGAGCCAGGCATTGGAGCTGTAGCCGAATGCGTAGCGGATCATGGCATTGGCGGCGCTGACAATGCAGGATGCAAGGATCAGGAAATTGCAGATGTCGCCGAGCTTTTGATTCAGGAGATCGATCGCGTTGCTGAGGCCGAGCAATGGACGCATCAGGCGCTCCCTGGTGGGCGCGCCGTCGCACCTACCTTCGTGTCGGACATTATGAGACGCCCGCGCGCTGAACGCCCGGAGCCGTCACCTACCTGCAACCGCGATCGCAACGAAATTCCCCCGTGCTTCGCCGTCTTGACCGTCCCGGGCGGGATAGGGGGCCTGTTGAGCCCGGCAGGCTTGAAGCGTGGGCACCATTTCAGCGGCCCTTGCCGCCGTCAATCGAAAAATTGACAGATTGACGCAGGGGGTCGGATCGGAAGGCAGGGGCCGGGAGTTCGGCGTGACCGCCGAACAGGCTCAGCCGCCGGTGACGCTCATGTGGCGGCTGACGGTGGGACGGTTATGGCGGCGATCGATGATGAAGTCGTGCCCTTTGGGTTTGAGCCCAATGGCGCGATCAATGGCAGCGCTGAGCAGATCGTCGTCAGGGGAGGCGCGGAGCGGCTTGCGCAGATCGGAGGCGTCTTCGTGCCCCAGGCAGGTGTGCAGCGTGCCGGTGCAGGTAATGCGTACCCGGTTGCAGGATTCGCAGAAGTTGTGCGTCATCGGCGTGATGAAGCCGAGCTTGCCGTCGGTCTCGGCCACCTGCACGTAGCGGGCCGGCCCTCCGGTCGTCTCGTCGAGATCGGTCAACGTGAACTCTCGGGCCAGCCGTGCCCGCATTACCGACAGCGGCACGTACTGGTCGATGCGGCCTGCACCGACATCGCCCATCGGCATAACCTCGATCAGCGTCAGCGCCATACCCTTGCCATGCGCCCACTGCATCAGCGCGGGGATTTCATCCTCATTGAGGTTCTTCAGCGCCACCGCGTTGATCTTCACCGCAAGACCTGCGCTGCGGGCCGCCTCGATGCCGGCGAGCACCTTGTCGATATCGCCCCAGCGGGTGATGGCGCGGAACTTGTCAGCATCCAGCGTGTCCAGCGACACGTTGATGCGGCGGACGCCGCAATCGGCAAGTTCGGCGGCAAATCGGGCGAGCTGCGAGCCGTTGGTGGTCAGCGTCAATTCATCGAGCGCGCCGCTGCCCAGATGCCGCGACAGCGAGCGTATCAGCGACATGACGTTACGGCGAACCAACGGTTCGCCGCCGGTGAAGCGCAGCTTGCGCACGCCCTTGGCAATGAAGGTCGAGCAGAGCCTGTCGAGCTCCTCCAGCGTCAGCAGATCCGCCTTCGGCAGGAACGTCATGTCTTCCGACATGCAATAGAAGCAGCGGAAGTCGCAGCGATCGGTGACCGATACGCGCAGGTAGCGGATCGTCCGGCCGAACGGGTCGACCATCGGATGCGCCAGCGACTGCACGGGACTAACCGATCCGTTCATTCGATCCATCAATTTCAGCGGCCCTCTGGCTGCGTGCGCAATACTCCGCGCGCTCGCTAGCACAATCTAGGCAGGTTGCAACGCACTCACAATCCGCCGCAGGGGGCGCGGCCGAATGGCAGACCGGATCAGCGCGCTGGCGGGGCGTTGGGATCCGGGAAGGGCGAAGCGGCGGCTGCGGCGGGTTTTGGCTTGCGCTTCCTCGGCTTGGCGCGGACCGGCTTTGGCGGCGGGCCGAGTGGCTTCAGCTCCGCAAAGACCGGATTTGGTTCGATCGTCGTCGTCGCCGGACTCGTCAGATCGCCGGGGGCGGTGATGATCTGCACCGGCACCGTGGCCGGCTCGAACTTGTTCAGCGTGAAGGTCACGGAGAAGCCGGTTTCGCCCCCGGACACATTGACTGTGCAGGGGGTTTTGCAGGTCTGGCCGTTCGATGCGCGCGCCTCGGCGCCGGGGGGCACCGATTCCAGCGGGACCTGCACCGTCGGAGGGGCGGGCTTGAAGTAGTCGAGCGAAAAGGAGGAGCAGCCGGCGAGGCCTACTCCCGCTGCGGCAATCGCCAGGACACGTCGCATACCGTCACTCTTGTGTTGCGGCAAACCGCCACAATCCCCGCGTCGACCTTAGGAGTGACGAAAATGCGGCGCAACGGTGCAGAATGTTATAGTTAATTGATGGTTAACAGGGGGAGTTCAGGAAAAGACTGGAAAATGCGGTCTATTGCCTTGAATTCAGAAGGCTTTCGACTGCGTCTGGCAAATCGCTCATGTGCCCGATAAGGCGATCCGGCTTGAGTTCCGCGATCGGTACGTCGGTGTAACCGAAGGAAACCCCGACCACCGGAATCCCGGCTCGCCGGGCTGCGCCGATGTCGGTTCCGGAGTCTCCCACCATGACCGAAGCCGGCGCATGTCCACCCGCCCGGGCGATGGTCTGGTGCAGGATGGCGGGATCCGGCTTGGCAACGCCAAAGGTGTCCGCGCCGCAGATCGCCGCAAAGCGGCGGGTCATGCCGAGCCGGTCCAGCAGCAGCTTGGACAGCCATTCGAGCTTGTTGGTGCAGACCGCGAGGCGATAGCCGGACGCATCAAGCTCGTCCAGCGCCGCCTCAAGGCCGTCGAACGGCCGGGACTCGTCGGCGATGTGCTCGGCGTAATAGTCGATGAAATCGCGCATCAGCCGATCGAGTGCATCCGCGCTGACCACGCGGTCCTCCACTTCAAGGCCGCGCTCGATCAGCTTACGCGCGCCGGCGCCGATCATGTTGCGGGCGGCAGCCAGCGGCAGGGGCGGCAGCCCTTCGCGGCCGAGCACGAAGTTCAGGGCGTTGATCAGGTCCGGCGCGGTGTCGACCAATGTGCCGTCGAGATCGAACACGACAATGCGGGGAGGCGTCATGGGCAACGTCGCTACCGACCGAATGGCGCCGGTGCAAGTGGTGCGACGCCGAAATCGCTGCAAAACACTGCCATTTAGTGCCGGATAGCCCCGTCTGGGCGCTGTTCCTGCGCCCCAAACGACGCTAGATATCCCCGCCAACGGGCCCTAGGGGAGCACCATCGCGCGTGGATATGGAAGCACTCAAACGACAGGCTGCGGCGCGCGCGCTGGAACAGGTCGCGGGCGGCATGAGGCTGGGTCTCGGGACCGGGTCGACGGCGCGGCATTTTGTCGACCTACTCGGCGAGAAAGTGCGTGCCGGCCTGAAGGTGGTGGGGGTACCGACCTCGGAGGCGACGCGCATCCAGGCCGAGCAGTGCGGCGTTCCCCTGACCACGCTCGACGAGGTCGACAGCCTTGATCTGACGGTGGATGGCGCCGACGAGGTCGATCCCGCGCTCGATCTGATCAAGGGCGGGGGCGGGGCGTTGCTGCGGGAGAAAATTGTCGCGGCGGCCTCGGATCGCATGATCGTGATTGCAGATGAGACGAAATGGGTCGATGCGCTCGGCCGTTTCCCCCTACCTGTAGAGGTGGTTCCGTTCGGCCTCGCCGCCACCAGGAGGGCCATGGAACGGGCGTTTGCGGCGGCCGGGGTTTCCGGACGGATCGAACTCCGGAAGGGCGGAAATCGCCACGTTTTCGTCACCGATGGCGGCCACTGGATCGTCGACTGTCGTCTCGGCCGGATTGCGGATGCGCCGCGTCTGGCGAGCCTGCTGAATGCGATCCCGGGCGTTGTCGAGAGCGGACTTTTTGTCGGCCTTGCAGGCACAGTGATCCTGGCTGGCACAAGCGGAATTCGTGTTGTTGAACGGCGGTAACGCCGGTAATCGAGGAGAACTGGAATGAAGGGCTTTTCGGGAATCTTGTCGGCGGTTGGCCTGGCGGCCACGCTCGCGCTTTCTGGCGCTCCCGCCATGGCACAGCAGGCCGCGCCGAAAAAGGACGCGCCTGCGGCGCAACCGCTGAAGAAAGCTTCGCCAGCGGCGATGACTGCGGCCAGGGAACTCCTCGCCATGAAGAACGCCAGCGCCATGTATGTGGCCGCCGTTCCCAACATTGTCGAGAAGACCAAGATCGCGCTGATCCAGAGCAATCTCAACTACCAGAAGGATCTGGGCGAAGTCGCGGTCATCGTTGCCCAGAAGCTGGCCGGTAGCGAAAAGGAGATCGGCGAGGGCATGGCGCAGGTTTACGCCAACGAGTTCTCGGAGCAGGAACTGAAGGACCTCGTCACCTTCTACAAGACGCCGCTCGGCCAGAAACTGCTCTCGACCGAACCGCGCGCCATCCAGTTCAGCATGTCCTATATGAACCAGTGGGCGCTTGTGTTCGCAGATACCGTGAACCAGGCGTTCCGCGAGGAAATGAAGAAGCGCAACAAGCCGATCTGATCCCGGTCGGCTGAGAAGGGGCAGGCCGCCATGGCTGGGTTCGACGTCGATCTCTTCGTCATCGGAGGCGGCTCGGGCGGCGTTCGCGCCGGGCGCATCGCCGCGGGCCATGGCGCGAAGGTCATGGTCGCCGAAGAGTACCGGATGGGCGGCACCTGCGTGATCCGCGGTTGCGTACCGAAGAAACTGTTCGTGATCGGTTCGCACGTGCATCAGGAGATCGAGGATGCCGCCGGCTTCGGCTGGACCATCCCGCAGGCGACGTTCGACTGGCCGACGCTGATTGCCAACAAGGACAAGGAAATAGCGCGGCTGGAGGCTGCCTATACCGCCAATGTCGAGAAGTCCGGCGCGCAAATCGTCAAGTCGCGTGCGGTTTTCGCGGACCCGCACACGCTGCTGCTCGCCGACGGCCGGAAGGTGACGGCGAAATACGTGTTGATCGCAACCGGCGGCCGTCCCAATCACGGCGCGGAGATTCCAGGCATCGAGCATGTGATCTCCTCGGACGAGGCGTTCCATCTGCCGCAACTGCCCAAGCGCGTCGTCGTGCAGGGGGGCGGCTACATCGCGCTTGAGTTCGCCTGCATCTTCGCCGGCTATGGCAGCGACGTGACGCTG
This sequence comes from Bradyrhizobium sp., assembly GCA_026125985.1. Lineage (GTDB taxonomy): Bacteria > Pseudomonadota > Alphaproteobacteria > Rhizobiales > Xanthobacteraceae > Bradyrhizobium. The sequence goes on along the minus strand of JAHCKB010000239.1, from coordinate 688 downwards.
GTCTACCGCGGCGAGAACATCCTGCGCGGGTTCGACGACGACGTGCGCGCCCATGTGCGCAAGGAGATCGAAAAACGAGGCATCACCGTTCTCACCGGGGTGACCATCGACAAGGTCGAGAAGCACGGGAACGAATTCACCTCGTATCTGTCCGGCGGCTCGAGCCTGGCCTCGGATCGCGTGATGTTTGCGATCGGCCGCCACCCCAACGTCGCCAATCTCGGGCTGGAAAAGGCGGGGGTCGCCATCAACCCGAAGAACGGCGGCATCGCCACCGACGAATGGTCGAAGACGTCGGTGCCGCACATCTACGCCATCGGCGACGTCACCCATCGCACCAACCTGACGCCGGTCGCGATCCGTGAAGGCCACGCCTTTGCCGACACCGTGTTCGGCAAGCGGCCGGTCGAAGTCGATCACAGCACCATCCCCACGGCGGTTTTCTCGCAGCCGGAGGTCGGCACGGTCGGCCTGACGGAAGCCGAGGCGCGCGCGAAGTTCAGTCATGTCGACATCTACAAGGCCGAGTTCCGGCCGATCAAGGCTACCATGTCGGGCCGCGACACCCGCGTGCTGATGAAACTCGTTGTCGATGCCACCTCCGACCGCGTGCTCGGTTGTCACATCGTCGGCGACAGCGCCGCCGAGATCGTCCAGGCGGTAGCCATCGCCATCAAGATGAAGGCCA
>JAHCKB010000238.1 GCA_026125985.1 Bradyrhizobium sp. | reverse complement strand
ATCGGCCTTCTCGACCCTGACGGCCTCGACGCCCATGCCGCCCGCCATCCGGACAAAATCGAGATCGGGGCCGATCAGGTCCATCTGCTGGTAGGGATGCTGGGTGCCTGGCTGGAAGTTCTGGCGCCAGACGTCGACATTATGCTTGAGGATGCGGTACTCGCGGTTCGCGAGCACCACGAACACGATGGCAAGCTTGTGGTGCGCCGCGCTCCACAGCGCCTGAATGCTGTACATGGCCGAACCGTCGCCGGAGACGGCGACCACCGGGCGGTCCGGCATGGCGACTTTCACACCGATCGCACCAGCCAGCCCCTGCCCGATGCCGCCGCCGCGTCCGCCGAAATAATCGCCGAAGCCGCGGTAGTCGAAGGCGCGCGCCATATCCAGGCTTGCCGTGATGCTCTCGTCGACGATGACGACATTGTCGGGCAGGCCACGCCGCAACTCGGCGGTCACACGCGGCATGGACGACGGCTCGCGGTTCCAGGCTTTTTCCAGCCTTGTCCTGTAGGCTTCCTTGTCCCGCGCGCGGTGCTCCGCATGCATGGCGTTGCGACGCTGCGCTGCGGCCTTGAATTCCGCAGTTGCACCGGCGCGCACCGCATCGGTGACCGCAGCGAGGCTCGTAGCGAGATCACCGACAAGGCCCGCGTCGAGGCGATGATTCAGGGCGAGCCGGTCGGGCGACTCCTCGATCTGGACGATGGTCGCGCCTGCCGGAAAGTGTCCGCCTGCCGCGTACCAGATATCCTCGAAGAACGGCACACCCAGGAGCAGGACAAGATCGGCGCCGTCGAACGCTTTCCGGATCTGCGCCGCGTCGCCCGGCAGCGAGGCGCGATAGTTCGGATGGGCGGTGGGAAACGAGGCATGATGCCGCAGCCCTTCGGACCAGACGCACGCGCCGATCTGTTCGGCTAGTTCCACCAGCGCGTCAGTGGCTCCCGACCGCGCCACGTCATCGCCGGTGACGATGAGAGGGTTCTGCGACTTCATCAGCATCGAGGCCAGGTCCGAGACGCCCTTGGGGTCGGGCGCGGTCGCACGCCACAGCCTCTCCGGCGCAGCGGCCCCGATCGACGTCTCCTGCTCCAGCGCGTCGATCGGCAACGATACGAAGACTGGCCCCCTTGGAGAATCGGTTGCGACCTTGAAAGCGCGGCGCAGGATCGGCGCGATCTCGTCGGCCCGCTCCACCTGCACGCTCCATTTGGTAACGGGTGCTGCCATCGCGACAAGATCGTGGCCCAGCACGGGGTTTCTGAGCCGCATGCGCGTGTCCTGCTGACCGGCCGTCACCACCAGGGGCGAGTTCGCCTTGAGCGCTCCGTAGAGCGCGCCGATCCCGTTGCCGAGCCCCGGAGCGACATGGAGATTGGCGACGCTCACACGGCCGCTCGCTTGCGCATAGAAGCTGGCGGCGCTGACGGCGACGCCCTCGTGCAGCGCAACGACATAGTCGATCTGCGGATAGGCCGGCAGACTGTCGAGCAGCGGCGTCTCCGTGGTGCCGGGATTGCCGAAAATATGGCGCACGCCTTGCGCCACAAAAGATTCCATCAGCACCCGGCGGCCGCGCATTCCGTTCTCTCCCTGCTCGTTTGTCAGAACGATAGCATGAGGGCACGAACGACCCTAGGCGGAAGCCGCCGCAGGCCCCCACGGGATTGCATCTGGACATGCCCGCCGATTCCTGCCTCGCGCTCGCCAAGCTGCAATGATGTTGTGTACCATCCGCCGATGAATCAGCAGCCGGACCCACCATGGTGAAGACAAAGCGAGCCGTTGCCATCCGCGCGATTCTGGCCCTTGCTGCGATTGCAGCGGCGGCGGGCGTCGCGATCTCTGCGGGGCTGGCGCAGACCGCCACGGCTCCTTCCGCTTCGACGGCCGCGCTTGCGGCCTACGCGAAGGCATTGAGTCAGTTCAAGGCCGTGCTGGCCGAACGGCGGCGGCAGATCGATACGAAGCAGCCGCTGCCGAATCTCCCTGGACAGGCGCTCTATCTGGCGCGAAATCTCATGATGAGCACCTACAAGGATCTCACGGATGCACAGCCTTCGCGAATCGGGAGGCGCAACAAGTGGAGCGTCCCGCCGCAATATTTCGACGCCGACAATGAGCCGCTGATCGACGAGTACCGGAATCTTTTCGACGTCATGCAGGCAGCGCCTGCCAATGCGCAGAATTCGCCGACTCCGTTCAAGGACGTCGTCGACCTCGGCCGGGCGATCGCACGCGCAAAGGGCCTCGATGCGGCGAATGCGGAAACCGCCGGCCGTATCAGCCTGGCGCTGTTCTTTGCCGAGACCAATGGCAACCAGAACATCGGCAATGCGCGCTCGAACAAGTACAAGGGCAGTCTGCAGACCGGCGTGGCGGAAGACGCGAACGGACGGAAAAAATGGGCCGCCATCAAGCCCAAGATCGCAAGCTTCGATCCGGAACTGATTGCGCGCGACAACAGGGAGGAGGCGCGTCTCGGCAATATGGATGGCCGATACAATCACTGGATCAATGTACGCAACGGTCTGATGAACGCCCACGCCGAGCTGTTCGCGCAGATACCCGACATCGTCAGGACGTTGCCCAATCCGATCGATCAGATGAAGTTTTTCGAACTGATCCAGATCGTGCCAAGTCCGACCAAGGCTGCACTCAGGTCGGGTAATCTGCTCGGCTATCGCGTGTCCGACCCGAAGATCATGGGATATCTGCGCAACAACAGCATGTTCGCCTACGGCAAATCCGATCGCGCGCGCACTTCCGCCAACTTCCGCGAGATCATGGACGCGATGTGGCTGTTCAACGAAAAGTTCGAACGGACGCTGGCCGAATACGAGAACGTGAAGCCGCGCTAGACGTCAGGCGCCGGCCTTCTCGCGCATGCGCATTTCCTGGCTTGGCTTGATGTCTTGCGATCGGCTGTACACCGCCACCGCCACAAGGAGAATGACGGCAAGAAAGCCGAACAGCGATCTGTAAGCGATTTCCGCGCGCGCACCGCCGGGCAGCGGCTCGAACATGCCGAGGATCATGCCGGAGACGGTCTGCATGCAGGCGACGCCGAGCATCACCGACGTGTTCATGGTCGAGATGCCGCGCCCGATCAGCCGGTCCGGGAAAATGCCCCTGCCATGGGTCATCACCATGGTGCTCGAGGCGCTGAAGAATCCCATTGCGACGATGGCGGCAATCGGGATCCAGGCTGGCGGCGATGCGGGTATCGCCAGCACCGCGATCAGACCCGCAATGACCAGGGTTCCTGACATGGCGATCCATTTGCGCGTGTCGAACACGCGATCAAGCGGACCAAACACCAGCATGCCAAGCTGATAGGCGACGACGGCCGCGAGCAGGACGTTGCCGGCCGCGATCGGGCTGAGGCCGTGCACCTCGCGCAGGAACGCGCCACCCCACAGGCCCTGAACGGTGAAGGTGCAGGCATAGTTGAAGAAGTTGAGCGCAAGAATCGGCCTCAGCCATGGATTGCGCAGCACTTCCATCAAGCCCCGCAGCATCTCGCCGACCGCCTCCGGCTTGCGCTCCAGAAACGGATGACCGGGAGGGGCGTCACGCACCACGATCCAGACCGCGACGGCCGCGATCGCCGTGAACAGGACGGCAGCGCCGAACACCGCGCGCCACCCCGTGACCTCGGACGCCCAGGCCAGTGGCGTGGTCGCGATCAGATTCCCGAGCAGACCGACCGACAGGACGATGGAAGTAAGCGTGGAAAAACGGTCCGGCGGGAACCAGCGTGTGATCACCACCATGCTACCGATCAGCATGACGCCGAAGCCGGCCCCCAGCAACACGCGGCCGGTGAGCAGGATCGGCCAGCTCGGCGCCATGGTGAAGATGATGCCGCCGACGGTGGCGAGGATCAGCATGCCGGTAACGGTGCGCCGCGGGCCGAAATGGTCGAAGAAGAAACCGCAGGGAATTTGCATGGCGGCGAAGCCAAAGAAGAATGCTCCTGTCAGCGCGCCCAACGCTTCGGGTCCGATCGACAGGTCGCGCATCAGGTCGAGACCGATCGTGACGTTGGAGGCACGAAAGAAATGGCTGGCCATATACGCCGTAGCCAGAGTCGCAACGATGATGAGGCCCCGGCGGTAGATTGACGGGCTCCGCTCGGAGGGCTGCATTGCTGGGGTTTCGTCCCTTGGGTTGTTGTTGTCGCGCAGACTATGCGGCCCGGCCCCTCAGTTCAAGGCAAAGGCGGCATGGACGATCCTCTGGAATTGGCGCAGTACTGCAAACCAACTATATTGATCGGGACATTCCCACAGCCCAGCCACACGCCCGCATTGAGAAGACTGTTCATCATCTTCCTGTTGCTTTTCCTCGCACCGATCAGCTGGTCGGCGACGCGGTACTTTCTGGTGGAGGCCGACAGAGGCAACTGGCAGACGGCAGATCGTTCGAGTGCCGGGCTGCTGCCCTCGGCTTCACAGAATCGGGAAGCATTGATCCGGGTCTACGCAGCGCGAACCGTCCGCTGGCGCGGCATTTTTGCCGTGCATACGTGGATCGTCGTCAAGGAACACGGCGCGGCGCATTATAGCCGTTACGACTATACGGCATGGGGCGAGCCGATCCGCAGTAACGGCTTTGCACCCGACGGTCGATGGTTCGGAGCAGTTCCCGAAACTATCGTCGCCGTGGACGGACAGGACGCCGCGCGGCTCATCCCGAAAATACGCAACATCATCGAGAGCTACAAATTCCGTGCCTATGGCGACTACAGCGCATGGCCTGGCCCCAACTCGAACACCTTCGTGCGCGCTGTGCTCGATGGCGTGCCGGAACTGAATGCGGTGCTACCTCCGACCGCGGTCGGCAAGGACTATCCTTACGACGGCTGGCTGGGAACGACGGCGTCGCGCACCGGCGTGTTCGTTTCGATTGCGGGCTATCTCGGCATCACCGTCGGCTGGATCGAGGGGATCGAGGTCAACTTGCTCGGCGCCGTCGTCGGCATCGATATCCGACGCCCGGCGCTCAAACTGCCGGCCATCGGGCGGCTGGGCATGGCATCCTGATCACAGCCTACACTCAGGCGAACCGCGCCGGGATCATCCGCGCAACGCCCCCAGTTCGGCGACGGACCTGAAGCCGTGCGCTGCAGCGTCCAGAGCGGCATCGATATCCGCGGGACCGTGAGCGGCCGACAGGAACATGTTGTGCTGGGGATGGAAGAACGCCCCATGACGAAGCGCCGCCGAACAGAACGCCCGCCCCTTCCGGAAATCCGGATCGTCCTCGAACAGGATCAGCGGCATCTGCGGCGGACCGCTCTGCCGGATCGCGATGCCGTGTCGGTCGGCCAGTGCTGCCATCCCCTCGCGCAGGAGCAGGCCCATTGCATGGAGATGCGCGGGCACATCGATCTCGCGCGCTACCCTGAGCGTCGCCCGTGCCGCCGCCATCGCCACCGTGCCGCACCAGAACGATCCGGTGACAAAGACTTTCGCAGCAGCGTCGCGAAAAGCATCACTGCCCGTGACCGCGGCCAGCGCATGGCCGTTGGCGATTGCCTTGCTCCATGCGCACAGATCCGGTCGCACCCCAAGCCCCTCCCAGCTTCCCCTGATGTCGAGGCGCAGACCGGCGCGAACCTCATCGATGATGAGCGCGGCGCCGCCGGCGTCGGCAGCTTCGCGCGCGGCAGCGGCAAATTCCGCCGTAGGCAGTTCGAGATCGCGCGCCATGTCGTGGCGGAATGCCGTCACCAGGATCGCGGCGAGGTCATCGCCGGCGGCATCGACAGCTGCGCGCAGGCTCGTCACATCATTGTATTCAAAATGCAGCAGATGCGCGCGATCCTCCGTCGTCACACCGGCGACACTGGGCGAGCACCAGGGCAGCGCCCCGTGATAGCTGCCGCGCGCCACCAGCACCTTGCGCTTGCCGCTGGCGGCACGGGCAATGGTTACGCAGCTCGTGGTCGCGTCCGCGCCATTCTTCTGGAACATAGCCCAGTCGGCATGCGGCACCATTGCGACGAAGTCTTCGGCAAGCTCCACCATGACCTCGCCGGGGCCGTTCATGCAGTCCCCCAGCGCGGCCTGCGCACGCACGGCAGCCTCAACCTCGGGGTGACGGTGACCCAGCAACACCGGGCCCCAGCTACACATGAAATCGATGTATTCGCGACCGTCGACGTCGCGAACGCGGCATCCTTCCGCAGAGGCGAAGAACTGCGGATAGCCTTCCGGGAGTCGCGCGGCGTTGAGATGCCCCCACATTCCGCCGGGCACGACGCCGGCCGCTCGCGCACGAAGCGTCGCGTCGGCGGTCCGGGCTTCGCTGAGTACCGAGGCTTGCTTGGTCATAATTTCTCCCCCTTTGTCGACTTTCTCGTTGGGCCATCGCCCCCGGAAGCAACGCTCGCATCTGCTTGCGCCAGTGCCTCGGTCAGACCCGACTTAGCCATGATCGCGAAAGCACAAATGCCTGCGAAGCCTCAGCCCGACGACATTTTCGTATATCCGAATCCGCGCGCCATCGCGGCTCCACCGCCATGGCGCGCACCCAATCTATCGCGGATCGCCGCGTCGAAGCGTAGGCGACGGCGGGTGGCGGAGGAAAGAGGGGCTGGGGTCGAAACGTCGCACCACAACGCGCGGGGCGGGTACTCGATCACGACCAGACGGTCATTGTTCGATGCTAGAATATAGCCGTTAGTCGCATGTGCCATTGAAGGACAGGCGCCCTATGGCGCTGCGGGCGATTTTGGTTATTGTGCGGTCGATCAAGCGTAGCGGCACGTGTCCGCCGCAAGAAGGGAGGAACATTTGATGAGGAAAGTCTCGACTATATTGTCCACCGCGACGGCGGCGGCTATCCTGTTGTCGGCGCAGGCCCAGGCGCAGGTGACAATGAAGGCCTCCCACCAGTTCCCGGGTGGCAAGGGCGACCCACGCGATGAGATGGTGCAGATCATCGCCAGAGAGGCCAAGGCGGCCAACGTCGGACTCGAAATCCAGGTTTATCCGGGCGCCTCGCTATTCAAGCCGAACGACCAGTGGAACGCCATGGTCAACGGCCAGCTCGACATCTCGTCATTTCCGCTGGACTATGCCAGCGGCAAGGTGCGCGCATTCGGCGCCACTCTGATGCCCGGCCTCGTGCGCAGCCACGAGCGTGCGGCCCGCATGTCGAACTCGCCGTTCATGAAGGATATCAAGGGCAGGATCGAGAAGGCCGGCGTCATCGTGCTCGCCGACGCATGGCTCGCCGGTGCTGTTGCCTCCAAGAAGGGCTGCATTCGCAAGCCAGATGACATCAAGGGCATG
>JAHCKB010000237.1 GCA_026125985.1 Bradyrhizobium sp. | reverse complement strand
TTTGAAACCGGCACGGCTGTAATAGGGCTCGTCGCCGACGAGGAAGACGAGACGATGGCCGGCCTTCTTCGCATCGGCCAACGCGCGCTCGAGCAGCGCGCGGCCCACACCGCGGCTGCGGAAAGGCGGTTCCACCGTCAGCGGTCCCAGCATCAGCGCCGGCGTTTCGCCGATGCAGACCGGCAACTGCCTGACCGAGCCGACGAGCAGCGTACCGATCCATGCGGTGAACGACAGATCGAGCAGATGATCGACATGCTCCCGCAGCCGGTAGGCGCTGAGCACGAAGCGGCCGGGCCCGAAGGTACGCTCGTGCAGCCGCTCGATCGCGTCGGCGTCGTTGGGCTTCTCCGGCAGGATGGTGAGGGAAAGGTCGCTCATGGTCACGCGCGGGATAGCATCTGCGGCAGGCGGGGTCCATCGCCTCGCGCGTGCCGATTTGGGTCAGCGCTTGCCGACCGGCGGCTGGGAAAGATAGGCGAGCAGCTTGATCTCGCGCCGGCCGCGAGTGACGGTGTCGAGCACAAGCCCGGAAGAGACGGCCAGCATGGCGACGACCATGAGCCCGGTCGACAGCACCGCTGTCGGCAACCGCGGCACGACGCCTTGCTCCAGATAGGTGATGACGATCGGGATCGCGAGCCCTATTGACACCAGCATCAGGAACACGCCGATCGCCGTGAAGAATCGCAGCGGCTTCTCGGACCGATACAGCCTGAGTATCGTGCCGAGAATGCGAAAGCCGTCGCGCCAGGTATTGAGCTTGCTGAACGAGCCTTCCGGCCTCGCGTAGTAAGGCGTCGAGATTTCGGCAACTGGCAGCGCCAGCTCGAGCGCATGCACGCTGAGTTCGGTCTCGATCTCGAAGCCGTCCGAAAGCACGGGGAATGATTTGACAAAGCGGCGTGAAAACACGCGATAGCCGGACAGGATGTCCTTGAACGCCTCGCCGAAAACCGAGGCGAGAAACGTCGTCAGCATCCAGTTACCGGTGCGGTGACCGGGGCGGTAGGCCGCGACCGACTGATCGACACGCAGGCCCACCACCATGTCGAGATGCTCGGCAAGGAGCTTTTCGATCATCTTCGGCGCCGAGGGCGCGTCATAGGTGGCATCGCCGTCAACCAGAACATAGACGTCGGCATCGATGTCGGCGAACATCCGGCGCACGACGTGGCCCTTGCCCTGATGCGTCTCGCGACGCACCTCGGCGCCGGCCTTCTGCGCTACCTCAACGGTACGGTCCTTCGAATTGTTGTCGTAGACGTAGATGGCCGCGTTCGGCAGCGCTTTGCGGAAATCGGCGATGACGGTCGCCACCGCCGCTTCCTCATTGTAGCAGGGCACCAGGACGGCAATACGCAAATCCGCCGCCGTCACAATGCCGCCCTCGAATCAACCCTGTCCATGCGACGCTTATACCGCAATCAGGCTCTGGCAGATTGCGCGAATGTCGGATTTTCCGCGGTCTTCTCACCCGGCGAGAGCGTCGTAAATAGCAGGGTCCACAATGAAAGCATCGAGATTGGGACGGTGTAATACGGAGTAACCACCGGATGGGTGAAGAAAAACAACACGTTGATGGCAAGATTAGCGGCCACAAGCAGCGCGACCTGCCGCGTATGCCATCCGCGGCTGAAACGAAGGATCAGCACGAGCCAGCCTACTGCGATGGCGAGCAGGAGAGATTGCATGTCGCCGGCGTAGAGGATCAGAGTATCCAGCTTCAGCTCAGGCGATACCGCGTCTATGCTGCTATAAGTGGTCGAAAATGGGCTACCTGCATTGACGGCGTTGGCGATTAGCGTCGGCACCAGACCGACAAGGAAAGCCGTCCCAAACAATAGCCCCTGCAGGAACGTCTCTCGACTTCGCGCCAGCGAAAAAGCTGCCAGCAGATAGACGCAATAGCCCGCCGACAGGAATAGGTTCGCGAGTCGGAAATTCACAGACAGGCCGATCAAGAAGCCAACCAGGGAAGCCAAAAGCAGCCGCTCGCGAGGCGATTTCGCAAGAAAGAACCTGACAGTAAGAAAGCCAGCCAGCGCGCATACGATCATGGTGGGCGCCATCGAATAACTCGCCTTGGTCGGATTGATCATCAGGTAAATCGCGCTATCTCCGAATGCAGCCACCAAGGCGAGCTGTGCAATCGTCGCGGCCCGCGTGATCGCTAACAAAGAGAATCCCAAGGCAACGATCGTGGCCAGAATGTAAAGCGGGATCACTTGAAAGCCGGCTGGGAACAGAGAGAGGACAAATCCGGTGCCGGGTGGATATTGTAGCACCCGCATGCCCGACCCCGGCATGAAGGTGTGGCAGGGCGCCGTCTTTGCGTCACCCCAGGTCTCGAAGTCGATCTCCTTCAGTTTGTTGCGGAGGTAGTCGTCATCATCGCGAGCGATATCGGTGACGATGCCGCCGAGCCCGAACCGCTCAAACAGATGCGCTTGCCTGAGGTAGCAAATGTCGTCGTAAACGGCTCGGTTTTCAGTCCAGCCGGATATCGACAGGACATTGCTGACAAACACCACAAGGAACCCGGCGGCGCAGAAAATCTTGAGGAATTTGATCATAAGGGCCGAACCTCGCTCCGGTGTTGCCGTCCGTTCATAACCTTCAGCGCCAGGTGGCGATAGGCTTGTGGCCGTGAACCACTTCGGCAATACGCCGCCGCGTGCCCTCGGTGGTATCGGCCGGCAGCGCGTCGACCGCGAAAAAGCCGCAAGCCGCAATCTCACGGTTGGGTTCCGGCATCCGGTCCTGCCGGAACTCCCTGATCACGTAAATGGCGACATGGTCGCGCCGCGAGACGTGCCTGTTCAAGAACAGCCCGTGCAGGACCGGCTGGGCCAGAAGCTCGATCCTGCCCTCTTCCATCAGTTCGCGCTGGAGCGCCTCCAGCAAGGTCTCGCCGGTTTCGACCCCGCCGCCTGGCAATTGCCAGCCGGAGACATAAGTATGGTGGATCAAGAACACCTTGCCCTCGGCATCGAGCACCACCCCGCGCACGCCAAGCGTCATGCCGCGCGCGATTCGCCAGTACAGGTGAAAAATCCGGCGCAGCAGCGGCTCGAACCGTTTGCGCAAGGACGACAAGGTCATGTCAGACGTCTTCTCCCAATCTCGTGCCGCGATCGAACCTTGCGCGACGCGAGCCGCCTTGCCAATAGAGGGGGAGAGCAATCCAGCCGGATCCAAGCCAATGGCGTTCACACTCGCGCATTTGTCCGATCCGCATCTGCCGCCTTTGCCGGCGGCGCGGCTGCGCGATCTCGCCAGCAAGCGTGCGCTGGGTTACCTCAACTGGAAACGCAACCGTCACAAATATCACCGCCGCGAAGTCCTCGACGCGCTGGTCGCCGATATCCGTGCGCAAGCGCCCGACCATATCGCCGTCACCGGCGATCTCGTCAATCTGGCGCTGGAAGCGGAATTTGCGCCTTCGCAGGCCTGGCTGAAAGGCGTCGGCGAGGCGGCGCATGTCACCGTCATTCCCGGCAATCACGACGCCTATGTCCGCGCTACTAGCCATCGCGCAACGGAGGCGTGGGCCGACTATCTGCGCGGCGACGTCGATGCAGGAAGCGGCGCATTTCCCTTCGTACGCAAGCGCGGGCCGGTGGCGCTGATCGGCGTCTCCTCCGCCGTGCCAACACTGCCCTTGATGGCGACCGGAAAGCTCGGCCGCCGGCAGTTGCAGGCACTGGACAGGGTCCTGGCGCAGCTTGCCGCCGAACAGACGTTTCGCGTGCTGCTTGTGCACCATCCGCTGCATTCGAGGTCGCGGATGAAACGGCTCACCGACAGCGGGCCGTTGCGGGCGCTGATCAAGCAGCACGGGGTGGAAATGGTGCTGCACGGGCATGACCATATCCACTCGACAATGTGGCTGGAGGGTCCGCGCGGCGAAATTCCGGCAATCGGCGTGCCGTCGGCGTCGGCGGTGGCGCATCGGCATTATCCGGCGGCTGCCTTCAATCTGTTTTCGATCGAGCGCAGCGACGGCGCCTGGCGTGTCGAGCAGACCGTGCGCGGAATCGACCGCGATATGCGGGTGAAGGAAATCCGCCGCGTGAGGCTGTCGTGACGTTGGCCTAGTCTCCGCCTCCGCCGCCACAACCGCCGCCGCCGCATCCACCGCCGCTGTCCCCGCTCCCACCATCGCCGCCGGAATCGCTGCTGCCATCGCCCGATGAGTCGCCGAAGCCCGCTGTGCTTCCGTCGACCGACGAACTGGAAAAATCACCGCCGCAATGGGCCGCGCCTGCCGTGGACCCGCCGTCCTTCCGCAACTGCTCGCACTGCGGATGATAGGTGAAGCCGCCAGCAATCCTGAACTTGGCGTCCAGCGCGAACAGGAGCGGCAGGCGGCTCGGATGCACCGGATCAATGTTTCCTCCCTGCAGCATTGCCACCAGACCCGGCGCAGCCCCTCGTTGTTTCTGCGGTTCTCGCCGAGCACGACGGCCGGGGTGTGATGCAGGAAGCCGCCAAATGCCTTGCGGCAGAAGGTCTGATATTCGCGCGTGTAGAGAATGAACTCGTGCCAAAGGTCATCGGCGACCTGGGACGGCATCGACACGAAACGCCTGCCGCCGCGCAGATAAGCCAGGAAGAACTGGCGCAGGCCGCGGGAGACCAGCGCGCTGTCCTTGCGTTCGAAGCCAGCGTGCTGTTTCTCCAGCCGGTCGAGTAGACCTGCAGGCCAGCGATAGTCACGGATGAATTGCTCGCGGCGATACCTCAGCCAACTACGAAAAAGGGGGATCGTCAGCGCGGCGACCGCAACTGCCGGCAGCACGTAGCTGAACAACGACATGCCCCACCTCGACCGCCGGTCCCGTTACAGATCCTGCAGGCTTGCATAAAGCGCCAGCCCGAACAGCGCGGCGGCGCCGAGCGCAAAACCGAGCAGGAACATGCCCCAGCCACGACGCGGCTTAGGCGCTTTCTCTTCCGGCTCAAGTGCGGGTGTAGTGACGACCAGCGCGTGCTCGCGCTCTACCATGCGGCGGGCGACATAGTCGGTGACGGCTTCGACGATGACGGGCGCGTCATGCGATTCCGCGATCACGATGCGTCCGTAGCGGGTGTCCTGCACGAAACGATAGATGCGCTTGTCGCGCCCCATCAGGATGTGGGCGACCACGTCGATCCACAGCCGCGGCGTCTCGCCCTGGCTGATGCCGCGGTCGAACAGGTCGACATTGTCGGGCACCTGCGCAAACAGAGGATCGAGCGCCTCGTTGAGAATCTCCAGCCGCGCGACTTCTGCATCGCGCAGGTCGACGACCACTCCCGTGCGGTCGGCCGCTTCGATGCGCGCCTTGCGCAACGCGTCGCGAAGCCGCATCGGGCTTTCGCTGGGGCTGGCGGCATTTTGCGCGTCGGACATGGGCGCCTCTGTAAAACCCTTAACTTCCTCGCATTAACCTATCAGTAACTTATCGCTCCGCAAAGGACGTTTGATTTCAAGGAGTTACAGAATCGGTAGCCAAGCCCCGGCTGCCGCAGCCTTCCGAACATGGTCCCAAGAAGCACTCGGCCCCGCCCGGCGTTTGCCGGACGGGGCCGTTTGCCCTTGAATGTTGCTGGTCTGTGAAGTGCCGGTCAGGCTTTCGCCGAGCGATCGGGCTCTTCGACAATGGTGTAGCGGACGCCTGCCTTGTGGCGGCTCTCTTCAGAGACCTCTTTCCAGCAATCTTCCGCTTCCTTGCGGGTCTTGAACGGACCTTTGACCTGGGCCGAGCCTTCCACGAGCTTGTGGAAGTTCATCGAGCCGAACTCGCCGCCAATTACCCAGAAAAGGCTGCCCCTGGTCATTTCCTAGTCTCCGTTGTCCGTAGCGTGGTCAGTCCGGAACAACTAGGTCCCGGACTGATCGGTTTCAACCTCAGGCGAACTGGTTCATCGTATTGTGTTCGCCGCCCGCCTTCAGAGCAGCCTCGCCGGCGAAGTATCCCTTGTGATCGTCGCCGATGTCGGAACCCGCCATGTTCTGATGCTTGACGCAGGCAATACCCTGACGGATTTCCTGCCGCTGCACGTTCCTGACGTAGCCAAGCATACCCTGCTCGCCGAAATACTCGCGGGCGAGGTTGTCGGTCGACAAAGCCGCGGTGTGGTAGGTCGGCAGCGTGATCAGATGATGGAAGATGCCGGCGCGCTTGGCTGAATCGGCCTGGAAGGTCCGGATGCGCTCGTCGGCCTCGATGGCCAGCGGTGTATCGTCGTATTCCGGCTTCATCAGCTCGGCGCGGTTGTACTTGCTGACATCCTTGCCGGCTTCCTTCATCGCATCGTACACCTGCCAACGGAAGTTGAGCGTCCAGTTGAACGACGGCGAGTTGTTGTAGGCCAGCTTCGCGTTCGGGACCACTTCGCGAATGCGGTCGACCATCTTGGCAATCTGCTCGATGTGCGGCTTCTCGGTCTCGATCCACAGCAGGTCGGCGCCGTTCTGCAGCGAGGTGATGCAGTCGAGCACGCAACGGTCTTCGCCCGTGCCGGCACGGAACTGATAGAGGTTCGAGGGCAACCGCTTCGGACGCATCATCTTGCCGTTGCGGTTGATGATGACGTCGCCGTTGCGGGCATTGGCCGGCGTCACTTCCTCGCAATCCAGGAAGCTGTTGTACTGATCACCGATGTCGCCGGGCTTGTGGCTGACGGCGATCTGCTGCGTCAGACCGGCACCCAGCGAGTCAGTGCGGGTCACGACGATGCCGTCTTCGACGCCCAGTTCGAGGAAGGCATGACGGCAGGCCCGGATCTTGGCCAGGAACACGTCGTGCGGAACGGTGACCTTGCCGTCCTGGTGGCCGCACTGCTTCTCGTCGGAGACCTGGTTCTCGATCTGCAGGGCGCAGGCACCCGCCTCGATCATCTTCTTGGCGAGCAGGTAGGTCGCCTCGGCGTTGCCGAAGCCGGCGTCGATGTCGGCGATGACGGGCACGACATGGGTCTGGAAGTTGTCGATCTTTTCGATCAGCGCCTTTTCCTTGGCCTTGTCGCCGGCCTTGCGAGCATCGTCGAGCGCGCGGAAGATGTCGTTGAGCTCGCGGGAATCGGCCTGACGCAGGAAGGTGTAGAGCTCTTCGATCAGGGCCGGCACCGAGGTCTTCTCGTGCATCGACTGGTCGGGCAGCGGTCCGAACTCGGAGCGAAGGGCGGCGATCATCCAGCCGGAGAGGTAAAGATAGCGGCGATCGGTCTTGCCGAAATGCTTCTTGACCGAAATCAGCTTCTGCTGAGCGATGAAGCCATGCCAGCAACCGAGCGACTGAGTGTACTTGGTGGGATCGGCGTCATAGGCCGCCATG
>JAHCKB010000236.1 GCA_026125985.1 Bradyrhizobium sp. | reverse complement strand
AAAGACCGCACTTGCCGCTTAATCAGCTCCAACCGCTCCAATCCGGAAACCGCCAGAATGAAAACATGTCTTGTCGTAGACGACTCCAGTGTGATCCGGAAGATCGCAAGCCGCATCCTGGAAGATATGAACTTTCGAATCGTCGAAGCCGAAGATGGCGAGCAGGCGCTTGAAGCCTGCAAGCGCGAGCTGCCCGATGCGGTGCTGCTCGACTGGAACATGCCCGTCATGGACGGCTTCGAGTTCATGATGCATCTGCGCCAGCTCCCCGGCGGCGACATGCCGAAGGTGGTGTTCTGCACCACCGAGAACGGAATCGACCATATTTCGAAGGCGCTGCACGGCGGCGCCAACGAGTACATCATGAAGCCGTTCGACAAAGACATCGTAGCGGAGAAATTCCAGCAAGTCGGACTGATTGCGGCGCCGGTCTGATACCGGTCCGTTTGTTCTGTTGCGTTCCATTGTACGAGGTTGCCCGTGACACCCCCAGATTACGAGTATCTGAGAAAGCTGCTGAAGGACCAGTCCGGTCTCGATTTGTCTGCCGACAAGCAATATTTGATCGAAAGCCGCCTCGTGCCGCTTTCGCGCAAGGCGGGGCTGGCCGGCATTCCCGAGCTGGTGCAGAAGATGAAGACAGGCTCGCCTTCGCTCGTTGCGCAGGTGGTGGAAGCCATGACCACCAACGAGACCTTCTTCTTCCGGGACAAGATGCCGTTCGACCATTTCCGTCAGTCGATCATGCCGGAAGTTCTGAAGGCGCGGGCATCGCGCAAGAGCATCCGCATCTGGTGCGCGGCCGGCTCGACCGGGCAGGAACCGTATTCGCTGGCGATGTGCCTGAAGGAGATGGAACCGCAGCTCGCAGGCTTCAAGGTGGACATCATCGCGACCGATCTCTCACAGGAAGTTCTGGAGAAATCCAAGGCCGGACTCTACAGCCAGTTCGAGGTGCAGCGCGGGCTGCCAATCCAGATGCTGGTGAAGTATTTCAAGCAGAACGGCGAGTTCTGGCAGATCAATCCGGAACTGCGTGCGATGGTGCAGCACCGGAAGCTCAACCTGCTGCATGATTTCTCGCAGCTCGGCACCTTCGATGTGATCTTTTGTCGCAATGTGCTGATCTATTTCGACCAGGACACCAAGATCAACATCTTCAGCCGGCTCCGCAAGGCCATGGAGGCCGACGGCTTCCTGGTGCTGGGTGCGGCAGAAACCGTGGTCGGGCTCACCGACGTGTTCAAGCCCTATCCGGACAAGCGCGGCCTTTATCGGCCGAACGATTCGCGATCGGCAAACGCGCCGTCAGGCATGCCGAGGGTGGCTGCCGCAGCCGGAATGTGATGGATGGCTGAAGAAGGCAGAGGAACGGAACGCGTCAGCTTCAGCCGCGGTTATGATGTCTGCATCATGGCGATCGACGGCACATGGCGGCGCAACTGCTCACTTAACGCCATCTCGGACACCGACGCCGCACTCACCGTGGAGGGCTCCATCCAGGGCCTCAATCTGAAGGAATTCTTCCTGCTGCTGTCGTCCACCGGGCTCGCTTACCGTCGCTGCGAACTGGTTCGTGTCAACGGTACTGAAATGGACGTCGCTTTCCTCAAAGGCAAGAACGCCAGGAAGGGCCACGGCAGTGCAGCCGCCAAGGACGCCATGATGGCGTAAAGAGGTGCGCGCCGCCGTTCGGCGGAATGCCGGCATTCAGGTGGAGGCGGTCAGGGAGACCGGCGGAGGGCCGTTCGCTGCAATGGAACCGGCTGGACTTCGCCGGGTGTCACGGGCTCTTCCAGCACGCCAAGGGCAGCGCGCAGCCCCGCATCGCATTGCTGCAACACTGCTCGAGCGCGCGCGTAACCGGGTGTGAGGTCGTCCAGCACGACGATGTCGTCCGAAAACTCCTCGTCGGGAACGGCTTCGCTGGCGATCTCCGATTCGATGAGCGCGATGCTCCTTCTGACTTGTACAATGATCGATGTCAGATCGGATATGATCGTGCGGCGCGTCTCGCCTCGATCTGCGCATCCCGGCTTTTCGCCACCACCTATCGTCTTCTGCATGGCTATGCTCCTGCCGACTACCCTTAGGTGCGACTGCGCTACTTGTGAGTTAAGTCTCGGTCCCGTACAAATACGGGACGTTCGATCCGGAACCTCGTGGTTCTGTTCGGCTGAGTGCGCGTCATTCTGAGTGGGCGATGGACGAGGGCACATGTCCGAAAAAGGCGCTTCCCGTGGCGAGATCTTCGTCGTCGATGATGATCCTGCCGTTCGCGATACCCTGTCGATGGTGCTGTCGGCAGGCGGCTACGAGGTAATCTGCTTTGCGGACGGCGCTGCCTTGCTGGCGGTTGCGCGAAGCAGGACGCCGGCATGCATCCTGCTCGACGTGCATATTCCCGGAAAATCCGGCTTCGATATTCTCAAGGAACTGCACGGCGAAGACTACCCTGCGCCGATTTTCATGATCTCCGGCCAGGGCGACATCGCCATGGCGGTGAGCGCCATCAAGAATGGCGCGCTCGACTTCATCGAAAAGCCGTTCCGCGGCAGTGACATCGTGGCAAGGCTGAGTGAGGCGATCGACGCCTACGCTCGCCGCAAGTCGGTGGGGCCCGGATCCAGCATTCAGGCGCTGCATTTCCCCGGCCGCGAGCCGCTGACGCGGCGTGAGCGGGAAGTGCTCGAGCAATTCACCAAGGGCGCCTCCAACAAGGAAGCCGGGCGCCATCTGGGCATCAGTCCGCGTACAATCGAGGACCACCGCGCCAACATCATGAAGAAGCTCGGTGCGCGCAACGCCGCTGATCTCGTCCGCATCGTGATGACTGCCTCGCGCAACGGTTGAGGCCGTCCATTCTTCAGTCGCCGAGAGCCTTGCGGATCATGCCGGCGAGATCGGACTTGCGGTAGGGTTTCGCAAGCAGCAGGACACCGGTATCGAGTCGTCCGTGATGGATGATCGCGTTCTCGGTGTATCCCGAAGTGTAGAGGACCTTGGTGCCCGGCCGCAGCAGCTCGACCCCATCGGCAAGCTGTCGGCCGTTCATGGTGCCCGGCATGATGATATCGGTAAACAGCAGGTCGAAATGGCGCCCGGCTTCGACCAGCGCCAGCGCATCGGCCGCATTCGCCGCAGCCAGCGTCACATAGCCGAGCGAGTGGAGTTGGGTCAGGACGTAGTCCCTGACCAGCTTGTCGTCTTCGACCACCAGAATGGTTTCGTTGCCTCCCCGCGCGGCCGGCGCAAATGGCTCGGCAGCGACGGCCAGGCCCGCGCCCGGCGGCAGGTACATCCTGACGGTCGTGCCATGGCCTTCCTCGCTGTAGATCTTGATGTGACCGGAGGATTGTTTGACGAAGCCGTAGACCATGCTCAGGCCGAGGCCCGTGCCCTTACCGGGCCCCTTCGAGGTGAAGAACGGGTCAAACACCTTGTCGAGCATGCTGGCGGGAATGCCCGTTCCCGTGTCGCTCACTGCGATCAGGACGTAGGGTCCCGGCCGAACATCCTCATTGTTGCCGGCATAGCTCTCGTCGAGTACGGCGAAGCCGGTTTCGAGAATGAGCTTGCCGCCGTTGGGCATGGCATCGCGGGCATTCAGTGCGAGATTGAGCAAGGCCGTCGCAAGCTGGCTAGGATCGACGTTTGCAACGCAGACTTCTTCCTCGAACACCGACTCGATTTCGATTTGACTGCCAAGCGTCGGACGCAGCAGCTTGGATGTATCGATGATGAGGGTGTTGACGTCGGTCTCCCGCGGTTGCAGCGGCTGCTTGCGCGCGAACGCCAGGAGATGCTGCGTCAACTCCGCGCCGCGGGTGGCGGCATCGTCGATCATCCGGGTGATGGCGGCAAGCTGCGGTTTGTCGGTGACAGCTTCGGCCAGGATCTCGATCGTTCCGGTGATGACAGTCAGGATATTGTTGAAGTCGTGGGCGATGCCGCCCGTGAGCTGGCCGACCGCCTCCATCTTTTCGGCGTGCCTGATCCGCTCCTCGGCGGCGATCTTGTCGGTGAGGTCACGGATGAAGCCGTTGAACAGGATGCCGTCGCGACGTTTCAGCTCGGTGATGGAAAGCTCGACCTTGATTTCATGGCCGTCGCGCCGCAGGGCGTCGATTTCCATCCGCCGTCCGAGGATCGCGCTCTCCCCGGTGCCGAGAAAACGTTCAAGTCCGTCGTGATGCGCGGCGCGATGCCGCTGCGGAACGATCAGATCGACCAGCATCTGCCCGACCGCATCGGCGCGCGGCCAGCCGAACACGGTTTCAGCCTGGCTGTTCCAGTCCGTTATGCGACCGCTCTCGTCCATCTGAACGAACGCGTCGAGCGCGGTTTCGATGATGCCGCGCGCGAGTTCCTCGCTTTCGCGCAGCGACTGCTGAGTTTGTAGTGCCTCGGTCATGTCGCGACCGACGAAGAAGAAGCGCTGCACGGGGTCCGACCAGGCTCCCAGCCAGGACAGCGGTACGGCGTGCCCGTCCTTGTGGAACACGCGCGTATCGGAAATCTTGGTGCGAACACCACGCCGTGCTGCGCGCATCTCCGCACGCGACGTCTCCAGGTCGTCGGGGTGGATGAAATCTTCGCCGCTGCGGCCGGTCATTTCGCCGGGTCGGTAACCCAGGATCGCTTCGCAGCTTGGGCTGATCTGGACGATAAAGCCGCGCGCGTCCATCACCAGAATCAGATCCTGCGAGGTCTCGAAGATCCGGCGGCGTTCCTCGGTCTGTTGCCGCAGCGCCAACCGGGTCCGGTTGGTCTCGGTGATATCGCGGACGACCTTGGAAATGCCGATGGTCTCCCCGGATGGGGACCTGATCGGAGAGATACTCAGCGAGACTTCGACCAGGCTGCCGTTCTTGCGTCGGCGGACCGTCTCGTTGTGCTCGATCTTTTCTCCCCAGCCGATGCGGCGCAGGGTGTCATCCACTTCGCTCAGCCGGTCGGTGGGAACGATGAGCGCGATATTCTTGCCGATGGCTTCCTGGGCGGAGTAACCGTAGAGCCGCGCGGCGGCGGAATTCCAGCCCGTTATCGTGCCATCCAGAGACATCGTGATAATAGCGTCGTTGGACGACTCGATCGCAGCGCTGAACAATTGTTCGCGTTTGGCGTGATGGTCGCGCGCCGCTTCGGTGCGGCGGTGCTCCATGACCTCGCTTTCGAGTGCCAGCGTCCTGGCGTTGGCTTCCTCCATCGCGCGCGCGAAGGCCCGCGCCAGCACGCCGGTCTCGCCGCGGGCATCGATCGGAATTGCCCTGGAGCCCCCCTGGCCGGCGGCTTCGACCGCGGCCGTCAGCTTGACGATCGGGCCGATCAGCGAGCGCGCAATCAGCGCTGCTAGTAGGGCCGCGCAAAGCACAGCGATCAGGCCGACGATGATCGAGCTGTTGCGGATCGCTGCCGCCGGCGCCATGAAGGCCGAGTAGGGTGACGATACGATAACCGCCAGCCATTGCTTGCCCGCAAGTAGTGCGGGTGCCAATGCCACGCCTTCTGGCCGTCCGTCCGGTCCGGGAATAGCCAATCCCGTTCCCTTCGTGCTCCCGACGGAAGACGCGAAATAGGAGAAGTCGGTTTGCCAGGCTGGAGCTCCGTCAGCCCTTGGCTGGAACTCGCGTGCCGCATCGGGGTGAATGAGATAGCGGCCTTTTGCGTCGATCAGATAGACCCGTTCGCCCTGTGAAGCGGATTTGCGCAGGCGTTCGATCGCCGGCCGCATATCGATGCCGATGAGAATGATGCCGAGAAGCTTGCGATCGGTCGAGAAGAACGGCGTCGCCACGCGCAGATAAGGCCTTCGCTCGGTTGTCGAGGCCCCGCTGCCGTCAACCGCTTCGAGCGCAGACACATAGATCGCGCCGGGCGGCAGTTTGACCACCTCGCCTGCAATGTCTTCGTTGTCCCCGGCTGACAGGGCATCTTCCGGCTTGACCCGAATGGCCCCGTCGGGACCGGATCGATCGACCCGGAATATTTCGCCGGCGCCGTCGGGCAGGATGACGCTCAAATAGGAGTAGGACGGCTTGGCCCGCATGACGCCGGAAAAGCCGTTGGCCAGACGTTGACGCCACATTTGCTGGGAAACGCCATCGGCGGGATCCGTTCCGCCAGCCAGACGCGCCCGGAAAAGACCGTTCAGTGCCGCCGCAGACCGGAAACTTGCGATATCTCCCGTAACGCCCGCGACGTAGGATTCCAGTTCGCTGGCGAGAAGGCGCGAATCGGTTTCGATCCGCTCAAGCATGCGCGGCAGCAGAAATCGTTCCAGACTTCGGTAGCTCAGCCATCCGGTTGCCGCGACGGCAGCGGAAACCAGAATGGTCATCGCAACGGCAAGTCTGGTGGAAAGGTTCATTTTGCTGCGGCAACAGGATCGGACTTCGCCGAGCATAACCGCTCGGGAAAGGCCGCGCCACGGTCTGCGGGGGAGCGTTCGCGGATGTCGTGTGACCCGATCGGGCCGTTCTTGCAGAAATGGCAGTGTCATTTCTGAAATTGGAACGGGTCGCCTCCGGGATTTGGTGCGGTGATCTCCCCGACATACCCGCTGTGTTCGCAGGGGTGTTGACGGTGATCCTCGGCGGCCCGATTGTTGAAAAACTACCGCAAAAGCGAGCGGAATATCTTCCAGGAGTGGGGCGCCCAGAATGACCAACGGAAAAATGCGGCCGGAGCAATTGCGCAGCGCGCGCTGGTTCGCACCGGATGATCTGCGCGCCTTCGGCCATCGCTCGCGTGCGATGCAGATGGGCTATGCCCCGGAGGAGTGGAAGGACCGCCCGGTCATCGCCATCCTCAACACCTGGTCGGACGCGCAGCCCTGCCACATGCACTTCAGGAGCCGCGTCGACGACGTCAAGCGCGGTGTGCTGATGGCTGGTGGTTTCCCGATGGAATTGCCGGCGCTGTCGCTGTCGGAATCGCTCCTGAAGCCGACCACGATGCTCTATCGCAATATGCTGGCGATGGACGCGGAAGAACTCCTGCGCGGGCATCCCGTCGATGGCGTGGTGCTGATGGGCGGCTGCGACAAGACGACGCCGGGACTTCTGCTCGGCGCAACCAGCATGAATATCCCGGCGATCTATCTGCCGGCAGGGCCGATGTTGCGCGGCAACTGGAAGGGCAAGACGCTCGGCTCCGGCTCGGACGCCTGGAAATACTGGGATGAACGCCGTGCCGGGAAAATCTCCGACAAGGACTGGGTCGATGTCGAGGCCGGCATCGCGCGCAGCTACGGCACCTGCATGACCATGGGTACGGCATCGACCATGACCGCCATTGCGGAATCGATCGGCATGACACTGCCGGGCGCTTCCTCGATTCCCGCAGCCGACGCCAACCATATCCGCATGGCATCGGAGTGCGGCCGCCGCATCGTCGACATGGTGTGGGAAGACCTGACGCCGCAGAAGATCCAGACCCGCAAGGCGTTCGAGAACGCCATCACGGTTGCCATGGCGATGGGCTGCTCCACCAATGCCATCATTCATCTGATAGCGCAGGCCCGTCGCGCCGGG
>JAHCKB010000235.1 GCA_026125985.1 Bradyrhizobium sp. | reverse complement strand
AGGCCATCGCCCGCCACAGCTTCACCGATCCCCTGAAGAATCCGGGGCAGGCCGACGTCACCGCCCATGTCGACTTCCAGGCGCTGGCGCGCGCGGCAGACGACCTAGGCGCGCGCGTGCATGGCCCGGTGACGCAGGGCGACTTCCTCAGGCGGCTGGGCGTCGAGACACGCGCGGCGACGCTCAAGGCCAAGGCGACGCCCGAAGCCTCCGCCGACGTCGATGCCGCGCTGAAACGGCTCACCGATTCCGGCCGTGGCGGCATGGGCTCGATGTTCAAGGTGCTCGGCATCTCGCAGCCGGACATCGTCTCGCTCGCCGGGTTCTCCGACGAGACCCCGGACGCCAAGGCGACGCCGACATGATGCTGGGCTCGCCGCTGCTTGCAGCCATCCCCGGTCTGCGCCATGCCTTCTTCACCTGCGAAGGCGGCGTATCCGAGGGTGTCTATGCGAGCCTCAACGGCGGGCTGGGCTCGAGCGACGACAGGGCGAAGGTGATGGAAAATCGCCGGCGCATGGCCGAGCAGCTCGGCGTCACCCCGGAAACCTTCCTCAACGTGCATCAGATCCATTCGCCCGACGCCGTCGTGGCGACAGGTCCGTGGGACGACGGCCCGCGCCCCAAGGCCGACGCCATCGTAACGCGGACGGAAGGCCTCGCCATCGGCGTCACTACGGCCGATTGCGGACCGATCCTGTTCGTCGATCCCTCCGCACGCGTGGTCGGCGCGGCCCATGCCGGATGGAAAGGCGCCCTCACGGGCATCCTGGAATCCACCATCGATGCCATGGAGAAGCTCGGCGCCGACAGGGGCGGCATCGTCGCCGCGATCGGTCCGCTGATCCGCCAGTCCTCCTACGAAGTCGGCCCCGAATTCATCGAGCGCTTCCTCGATGCGGACGCCGAATATGCGCGCTTCTTCCTGCCCGGCGAGCGCGAAGGACATGCGATGTTCGATCTCGCCGCCTTCATCCGCCTGCGGCTGGAGAATGCCGGCATTCTGATGATCGACGATCTCGGTATCGACACCTATTCCGACGAGCGCTGCTTCAGCTACCGTCGCTCGGTGCATCGCAGGGAGCCGGACTACGGCCGCCATGTGCATGCGATCGCGCTGGAGCGCGAGTAGTCCCTACTTCATCTTCAGCACGACCTTGCCGCGCGCGTGCCCCTTCTCGAGATAGGCGAGCGCGGCCGGCAACTGATCGAATGCAAATTCGCGGTCGATCACCGGCTTGATCGCACCACTCTCGACGAGACCGGCGATCTCGCGCAACTGATCGCCGCTCGGCTCGGTAAAGAACCAGCAATAGCTGCCGCCGGCAGCCTCGCTTGCCGCATAGACCTTGCGGCTCATCAGCCAGACCGCGACGCGCACCAGCAGGCCTGCGCCCTCGCGCCTCGCGAAATCGCGATCGGGCGGGCCGCTCAGCGAAATCACGGCGCCGCCGCGCTTCACCACCTTGAAGGCATCGATCGTGAATGCGCCGCCAAGCGTGTCGTAGACGATGTCGTAGCCGCCGCCCTGCTCCAGATAATTCTCGCGGTCATAGGCAATCACCCTGTCGGCGCCGAGCGACCTGACGAAGTCGGCGTTCTTCGAACTCGTGGTCGAGGTGACATCAAGGCCGATATGCTTCGCATACTGGATCGCGAAGGTGCCGATGCCGCCGGCTCCGGCATGGATCAGGATGCGCTGGCCGGCGCGGGCGCCGACCTTGCCAAATCCCTGCAACGTGGTCAGGCCTACCAGCGGCAGCGAGGCGGCTCCGGCATGCGAGACGTTCGCGGGCTTGAGCGCGACGAAGGCTTCCGGAAGCGCGATCTTCTCGGCAAAGGTGCCGATCGTCTCGCGCGAGGCCCGCACATAGACCGCATCGCCCGGACGGAACCGCGTCACGCCCGCGCCCGCCGCCAGTACGACACCGCTGGCGTCGAATCCGAACGTGCGCGGCAACTGGTATTTCGACACGCGCTTGAGGTCGCCGCGCACGATCTTGAAGTCGATCGGATTGAGGCTGGCGGCATGGATGTCGATCAGCACGTCATGGCGACCGGGGATGGGGTCCGCGACATCAGTGAGCTTCACGTGATCGTCGATTGCGCCATAACCGTCGAGAAGAAACGCGCGCATGCATCACCCTGCCCGGTTGCCGAACTTCGGCGATACTAGCGCGAAAGCCCGGCCGAAGCATCGAATTGTCCCAGGATGAGGCAGAGTGAACCGAATTCGCCGCCGCTTTTCGCCTGATCCTGTGTCCCGGCCGCCCTAGACGTTAACAGCCATTAACGCTATCGCAGACCTCAATGAGGGACGCGTCAACAAAGCTTCGGGCCGCATCGCGCGCGGCAATCGCCGCCTTGCTGCTGGCCGCCTGCGCGCTCGGCGGCTGCGCCTCGAGCGGAGGCCCGGCGGTAGGTGCGTTTGCGATGGCGAGCGGCGGCCCCGCGACCGTCACCTTCGAGTCCATCGACGGGCCGCCGCCGCATGTGTTCGACCGCATGGTCAATGTGCTCGACACCGAGTCCAAGCTGCGCAACCTCGCCATCGTCTCGCGCGAGAATGCCGCGACCTATCGCGTGCGCAGCTATCTGTCGGCACAGGTGGTGCGCGGCCGCACGATGATCGCATGGGTCTGGGACGTCTATGACGGGAGCCAGCAACGCGCGCTGCGTCTGTCCGGCGAGGAGGCCACAGGCAAGGCCGGACGCGATGCCTGGGCTGCGGCCGACGACATGGTGCTGCGGAAGATCGCGCAAGCCGGCTTGAGCGGACTGTCCAGCATGATCAACGGCACGCCGGCCGAACCCTCTGCGCCGGCTCCCGCCCCGGGAAGACGCGCGCCTGCCGTGGCGAGCGCGGAGCCGGTTGCTCAGGCGCTCGCCTACAGCGCTCGGTGAGAAATGGCCCCCCGCGAAGGCCGGAAGTTTGACGATCTGACCAATCTGGCTATAATCTGGCCAGAATGCCTTTCGACATCGTTCTCGCCCCGGAAGCGGTCGAAGACTTCCGAAGGCTCGCGGCGAACGCCCGGGCAACCGTTCGGAATGCGCTTGAGATCCACCTGAGGCACGAACCCGGGAAGACCAGCCGCAGCCGTATCAAGCGATTGCGCGGATTGCTCAGGCCGCAATACCGGCTGCGCATTGGTGAAATTCGGGTGTTCTATGACGTTTCCGGCACGACCGTCGAGATTCTGGCGATCGTGGCCAAATCGGAGGCCCAGTCATGGCTCGCACAGTTCGCGGATCCGGAGTGAAGGAAGTTCCGCTTTCCGAAATCAAGGACGACTTGTCCCGGTTTCTTCGAGAGGCCGAGACGCAGGAGATCGTCATCACGCGACACGGCAAGCCTGCAGGCGTGCTGATAGGCTTCGAGTCGGAGGAGGATTGGTTCGAATACCGGCTCGAGCACGACCCTCGGTTCTTGCGCAGGATCGAGCAGGCGCGGAACAGCTTGCGTGCGGGACGCGGGATCAAGCTCGAAGACATCGAGCCGGAATAGCGAGCGGCCCATGCCTGCCCTGCGGGGTGCGGATAGCGCGCCGCCCTGGCGCAGCCCACCCGCAATTTCCGCCCATTTTTGCCCGGGAAAACGGGGGTAGCGGGTTGCCAGCCACACTTTCTCCCTGATATCTCCTCGCCCATCGAAACCCGCCGGGATCGAGGTAAGTAGCGAGATGCTGAACGTCGTATCCAGCAAGGCGCGGGGAGAGGCGTCAATGTCGGCCAAAAACGGCTCCATCAAGCTGATCGCCGGCAATTCCAACCCGGCGCTGGCCCAGGCAATTGCTGACGGAATCGGCGTTCCCCTGACCAAGGGCGTGGTCAGGCGCTTCGCCGACATGGAAATTTTCGTCGAAATTCAGGAGAACGTCCGCGGCTCGGACGCCTATATCCTGCAGTCGACCTCGTTTCCGGCCAACGACCATCTGATGGAGCTCCTGATCATTACCGATGCGCTGCGCCGCTCCTCGGCGCGCCGCATCACCGCGGTGATCCCCTATTTCGGCTACGCGCGGCAGGACCGCCGTTCCGGCTCCCGCACCCCCATCTCGGCCAAGCTGGTGGCAAACCTGATCACCCAGGCCGGCGTCGACCGTGTCATGACGCTCGACCTGCATGCCGGGCAGATCCAGGGCTTCTTCGATATCCCGACCGACAATCTGTTCGCCTCGCCCGTCATGGTGCGCGACATCAAGGAGCGCTTCGACCTCTCCAATGTGATGGTGGTGTCACCGGACGTCGGCGGCGTGGTGCGGGCACGTGGGCTTGCCAAGCGCATCAACACCCCGCTCGCCATCATCGACAAGCGGCGCGAGCGCGCCGGCGAGTCAGAGGTGATGAACGTGATCGGCGAGTGCGCCGGCTACACCTGCATCCTGGTCGATGACATCGTCGACTCCGGCGGCACGCTGGTGAACGCCGCGGATGCACTGCTCGCCAACGGCGCGAAGGACGTCTACGCCTACATCACCCACGGCGTGCTGTCCGGCGGCGCCGCCGCGCGCATCGGCTCCTCGAAGCTGAAAGAGCTCGTCATCACCGACTCGATCCAGGCGACCGAAGCGATCAAGAAGACGGCGAACATCCGCTCGCTCTCGATCGCCGACCTGATCTCGGAAGCGATCCAGCGCACCGCCGCCGAAGAGTCGGTCTCCAGCCTGTTCGACTAGGCCGACTTCCCGTTCACGAGCCGTGGCCGGGCCGCGGCACCAGATTCATGATGGTGCGCGTGAAGCCGCCATCGACGACGATCTCGTCGCCGTTGACGTAGGACGCACGGTCGCTGGCGAGAAACAGGATGGCGTCGGCCATGTCCTGCGGCACGCCGATGCGGCGCACCGGCACGACGGCGGTGCGGCGCTCGGTGACCCCCGGCGTATCGTAGAAGGCCTGGCTCATCGGCGTGACCACCATGCCCGGGCTCACCACATTGCTGCGGATGCCGTGCGGCCCCCATTCGCTCGCCAGCTGCCGCGACAGCATGACCACGCCGGCCTTGCTGACGCTGTAGGCGCCGGACGATCCTTGTGCATTGGAGGCGGCGATCGAGGCGACATGAATCAGGCTGCCGCGCCCGAGCTTGCGCATCTGGTGTCCGAATATCTGCGCGCAGAGAAAGTAGCCGGTGAGGTTGACTGCGAGCGTCGCATTCCACTCGGCGAGCGGCAGCGTATCCAGTCCGCCGGCGCGCAGGATGGCGGCGGTGTTGACGAGGATGCTGCAGGGACCGAGCGATTTGTCGACCATGTCCGCAGCCGCCGCAATGCTCTCTGCGTTCGCGGTGTCGCACGCCGCAGCAACCTGCTCGGCGCCAAATGCCTTCAGTTCATTCCGTGTCGTTTCCAGGCCTTTCTCGTCGCGATCGAGAATGGCAACCTTGGCGCCCGCCCTGGCAAAGCTCAACGCAGTCGCGCGGCCGATGCCACCGCCCCCGCCGGTCACCACGGCGACGCGGCCGGACAGGCCCAGCCAGTCGGAGGAATTTTGCGCTGAGGCCGCCATCGTTTTCTCCCGTCCCGTTATTTTTGTTCTGCACTATAGGCTCAGCCGCGACCGCAGCCACATGCAATCGTCGAGCAACTGCCCGGCAATCGGACATGGACGCGTGAAGGCACGGCGAAACCGGTTCGCAGCCGGGATCTTCCGCGTGCGAGCGCATTATTTCAATGGCGGGTAAATTCCGCCACTGCACCATCGACGCAGCGGCGGAAACAGCATGGCGGCTTACGTGATCCCCGCGGCGACCTGGCCGCGCAGCCGCTCCAGGCTGAGCAGCGTCTCGGCGCAGGCTTCGGCGACTTCCACGCCCTTGATGGCGAAGTGCTTCCTGAAGAAGTCGACATGCACCGCGCTCTCGTGGAACTGCTGCGGCGTCAGCACCGCGGAGAACACCGGCACTTCGGTGCGCAACTGCACATCCATCAGCGCCTTGATCACGGTGTCGGCGACGAACTCATGGCGGTAGATGCCGCCGTCGACGACGAGGCCGGCCGCCACGATCGCCGTATAGCGCCGCGTCTTGGCGAGGATCTGCGCATGCAGCGGAATTTCGAACGAGCCCGGCACCTCGAACAGGTCGACCGCCGAGCGCGGCACATGCCGCGCCTCGATCTCGGCGAGGAAGGCGATGCGCGCCTCCTGCACCACCTCGCGGTGCCAGCAGGCCTGCACGAAGGCGATGCGCTGCGGCTTGGCGAAACGCGGATGCGCTGGCGCGGGCGGACGCTCGGGCGGCGCAGGCGTGTCGGGGGTTTGGGATTTGGCTTCTGCTTCAAGCAAGGTCTGATTCATGGCTTTCCTCTTTCAGGACCAGAATCAGGGCACACGGAACGTCGGTGCCCGCGCGAATGCCATTCGCGTGGAGCGCCGCAAACCGTTCTCTTTCATCCGGACTTTGACCGTCGGCTTCGGATTCACACCGAATCTGCTGACCCTTTCTCCCGGAGAGAAGTCCCGGCCGGAAGGAAGGCGCTCGCGGGCTTGGGCGTTGCCGCCCTTACCGCCGGTGGGGAATTTCACCCCGCCCTGAGAACATCGGCCGCCCGGTATTGAACGGCCTGCCCGGAACTATAAGGCACGCTTTCCTGCGGGCAAGACCCGTTGCCGCGCGGCAGTGGCATGTCCCCATGCCCTGAGATCGAATCTCGGGAGCCCCGCGGGGTGTCGAAACCGCCCTTTGAAATCGTTAACGAATTGTAAACGCGGCGATTCCGATTCCGGTTTGTTCCGAAATTAACGATTTGGATACACATGATCTGTGGATTCCACAGGCCATTCCGAGGACGGACTCCGGCCAAGCTTGCGCGGATTCCGCAAATCACATCACTTGATCCGCGCAGGCCCCAACGATGCTTCAGGCCGATCGGGGATGCAGGCAGGCGGCGATGAGTCGAAGCGCCGCACGAGCCGGTCCCCGCGTGCGTAGCAACCAGACAAGAAGACAAGGTCGAGACGGAAATGTCCCTCCTCGAAGGCATCGTTGAATCCCGGAACAACCCGCTTGCGGTTGTCGAAGACATCGCTTCCGACAACAACTGGGCGTTCGAACGTTCCGGCGAGGACGAGGTGACAATCGTCACCAAGGGCCAGTGGACCGACTATCAACTCTCCTTCACCTGGATGGGCGAGATCGAGGCGCTGCACCTGGCCTGCGCTTTCGACATGAAGATTCCGCAAGCGCGTCTTGCCGAAGTGCAGCGGCTGATCGCCGCCATCAACGAGCAATTGTGGGTCGGCCATTTCGATCTGTGGACCCACACCGGCATGGTCATGCACCGCCAGGCGCTGGTGCTGCCGAACGGGCTGACCGCCTCCACCGCGCAATGCGAGGCGATGGTGGCCGGCGCCATCCACGGCTGCGAGCGTTACTTTCCCGCGTTCCAGTTCGTGGTCTGGGCCGGCAAGTCGGCGCAGGAAGCCATGAGCGCGGCGATGTTCGACACCGAAGGCGAGGCGTAGGGCTTCGGCCACACCGAGAATCCCCTCTCGATGTCGTCCCGGCGTAGGCCGCGACCCGTACTCCGTAGCGGCGATTGTGTCGCACGATGCT
>JAHCKB010000234.1 GCA_026125985.1 Bradyrhizobium sp. | reverse complement strand
CAACTTGTAGCTGATCGCAAAGTATTGATAGTAGATATCGCTTTATTTTTACTTCGTCACATCTGTTCCGTATTTGTACGTGACCATCATGAACCGGTCGCGAGGCTAAAACCGTGATCCAGGTAACAAATCACGCGACTGTCAGCCGGCAGGGGGCCGTTAACCCAAAAACAACCATAGCCCGCCCCTGTCGGGCGCCACCCGCGTGCGCATCCCGGCGATCGATAAAATTGCCGGCAATTCGCCGATGCTAATTTCAGCCTGTTTGGCAGATTCTCCGGCTGATTCGCCGGCCTTAAGCCGATCCCAATCTCCCTCGCCGATCCTCGTCCCGTCAAACGATCCGGTCACGCGCGATGGTTGAGAAGCCCGCCGATGCCCGGACATGGGGCGTCAGATGGGATTCTTCGGCCAATCGCGCGGGTGGCGCGCGATCGTGTTCGCGTGCAGCTTCGCCTGGTTGGGACCGATGTCCGGCCTCAAGGCCGAGACGCATGTCGCAGCCACGCCCGAGCCGCTCGCAAAATCGACCGAACCGTTCGGCCTCTCCACCACTGCACTCGAAGCAGGCCTCGTCCACGAAAAATGGCTCGGCCTGCAACATCGCTTCGACGACGACATGGTGCAACTTGCGCTGTGCGACGGCGACCGCGAGCGCTGCGTCTCTCCTGCCGCGCTGCGGCTGCTCGCCATTGTCGATGCCGCTCGCCAGCGCGAGGGCCGAGCAAAACTCGGCGAGATCAACCGAGCCATCAACCTTGCCATCCGCTCGATGAGCGACGCGGCGCAATATGGCGAGACCGATGTCTGGGCCTCTCCGATCTCGAGCTTCGTTCGCGGGGCAGGCGACTGCGAGGACTACGCGATCGCAAAGTTCGCGACCCTTCGCCTTGCCGGCATCGCGCCGGATGACCTGCGTATCCTGATCATGCGAGATGCCATCCGCGGCGAAGACCATGCCGTAGCCGCAGTGCGCCTGGACGGCCGCTGGCTGACGCTCGACAACCGCCGCATGGCCATGATCGAAGATGTCGACGTGAGGAACCACCGGCCGACCTTCGTGATGGATCGCGGATCCGTCAGACGCTACGCGCCTGCTACGCTGCTTTCGGACCTTGCGCCTCCCGCCGATATGCTCGCATCTGCGGTCTCTACAGCAACGACAAGCTTCCGCTAGCGGACATCGTCCTCATCGGCGATCGCTTCACCATCAGGAAGCCGTTCTTGTTCCCGAATTCGGAGATCGCAATTGGCGGTGCAGCAACGACGCGCTTCGCCCCATGGCATGCGGCACTGCTCAGCGCGAGCCGATGAGACGGTCGCTCCGCGCGCAATCGTTCCTGCCCGCCCATGTTGCAGCGCATCCGAAATACTACCGCGATACCCGTTTGGCGAAATCATGACGAGACGAATTTTCTCTTTTGCATTTTGATTGCGCGTTTGATTGACGCCGTCCTTTCCCGGGGCATACGATCTCAAGAGATCCGTCAGAGATCACTGGGAGGGAAATGAAATGATGCGTTCGCCGCATATCGCTTTCGCTTGCCTGTCTTTCCCCGAAACCACCTTACAATCCGGTCGACCGAAGCGCGTGACAAGCGCCGCGCTTGCGATCGGACTGAGCCTCGCGCTTTCGAGCGGCGGGGTGTCGGCGCAAACGCCGGCCAAGGGATCGCCCGACCACATCAAGGCGGTGACGTCGGCTGTCGACGGCACAATGATCCGCGCCAACACGGCAACGTCGAAAGACTGGCCGACCACCGGCCTCGACTATGCGGAAACGCGGTTCTCCAGGCTCAACCAGATCACAGCCGACAACGTCAAGAATCTCGGCCTCGCCTGGACCTATCCGCTGGAGTCCTCGCGCGGCGTCGAAGCGACACCCCTGGTCGTCGACGGCATCATTTATGTCACGGCATCCTGGAGCGTGGTGCACGCCATCGACGCACGCACCGGAAAACGGCTCTGGAGCTACGATCCGAAGGTCAATCGCGAGAAAGGATACAAAGGCTGCTGCGACGTGGTTAACCGCGGTGTGGCGCTCTGGAAAGGCAAGGTGTTCGTCGGCGTCTATGACGGCCGTCTGGTCGCGCTTGATGCCGTGACCGGCAAGGTCGCCTGGGAAAAAGATACGCTGATCGACAAGGAACACTCCTACACCATCACCGGCGCGCCGCGCGTGTTCAACGGCAAGGTCCTGATCGGCAATGGCGGCGCCGAGTACGGCGCGCGCGGCTATGTCACCGCCTATGACGCCGAGACCGGCAATCAGGCGTGGCGCTGGTTCGCTGTGCCGGGCGATCCGTCCAAACCCTTTGAAGACGAATCGATGGCGGCAGCAGCCAAGACCTGGGATCCGTCGGCGAAGTACTGGATTAACGGCGGCGGCGGCACGGTGTGGGACACCATCACCTTCGACCCCGAACTGAACATGGTCTACATCGGCACCGGCAACGGCTCGCCCTGGAACCGCAACAAGCGCAGCCCGTCCGGCGGCGACAACCTGTACCTCGCCTCGCTCGTCGCGCTGAACGCCGACACCGGAAAGTACATCTGGCACTACCAGGAAACGCCCGGCGACAACTGGGACTACACGTCTACCCAGCCGATGATCCTCGCCGACATCAGCATCGACGGCGCACCGCGCAAGGTCATTCTGCACGCGCCGAAGAACGGCTTCTTCTTCGTCATCGACCGCACCAACGGCAAGTTCATTTCGGCGAAGAACTTCGTCGACGTGAACTGGGCGACCGGATACGACGCCAACGGGCGACCTGTCGAAAACCCGGATGCCCGCTCCGACAAGCCGTTCGACAGCATTCCGGGTCCGTATGGCGCCCACAACTGGCATCCGATGTCGTTTAACCCGCAGACCGGTCTCGTCTATCTTCCGGCACAGAACGTCCCGGTCCGGGTGGTCGCGGACAAGGACTGGACACACAATGCCAATGTTCCCGGAAGGCCGCATGCAGGCCTCGGCTGGAACATCGCATTCAACTTCGATGCCGCGCCGCCGAGCAGCAAGCCATTCGGCCGCCTGCTCGCCTGGGATCCGGTCAAACAGAAGGAAGCCTGGCGCGCCGAATATGTATCGCCGTGGAACGGCGGCACGCTCACGACGGCCGGCAATCTTGTGTTCCAGGGCACGGCGGATGGGCGCTTCGTCGCCTATAACGCGACGACGGGTGAGAAACTCTGGGAAAAGCCGGTCGGCAGCGGCGTCGTTGCCGGCGCCTCGACCTTCATGATCGACGGCAAGCAGTATGTGTCGATCGCAGTCGGCTGGGGCGGCGTGTACGGCATCATGCAGCGGGCGACTGAAACGCAGAGCCCGGGAACGGTCTACACCTATGTGCTTGACGGCAAGGCGCCGCCGCCGGCTTTCGTGAAATACCAGACCGAAGGACTGCTGGCGGGCGTGCCCTACGATCCGAAACATGTCGGCGAGGGAACGCTGCTCTATCTGAGCAACTGCGTTTTCTGTCACGGCGTGCCAGGCGTCGACAAGGGCGGCAACGTCCGCAATCTCGGTTATGTGCCGAAGGACACCATCGCCAACCTGAAGGACTTCGTGTTCAAGGGACCGTTCCGCGATAAGGGCATGCCCGACTTCACCGGCCGGCTGAAGGAAGAGGACATCCCGAAACTGCAGGCCTTTATCCAGGGCACGGCCGACGCGATCCGGCCGAAATAGCCATGGCCGTCATGGCCAGGCTCGTCCCGGCCATGACGGCGAGAGCAAGAGAAAAGAGAGCATAGAAAAAGGGCTGCGCGATCGTCTCGCGCAGCCCTGTTCTCGTTGAAGTCCGGGAAAATCCTCAGAACATCAGGCCGTCCTTCACCAGAACCCAGCGACCGTTCTTGACCTGCTGCACCTGGGTGATGGTGTTGGCGAGGTGGTCGGTCTTGGAGAACTTGGTGGGCGGCGAATTGAAGATGTCCATGAACTTGTCGCCCGACTCCAGCGCATCGAGCATCTTCTGGCCGGTCAGGTCCTTGCCCGCCTTGTTGGCATAGAAGGCAAAGGTCTGAACCGCGTTATAGCCTATGATCGCCTGGGTGTTGGCGTCGGTGCCGAACATCTTCTTGTAGTTGGCCAGCCAATCCTTGACCTTGCCCTTCGCCGTGTCCTCGTACGGGATTTCGAAGCCGGAAGCTGCATAGAGGCCTTCCACCGCCTCCTTGCCGAGCGCCGGCACTTCAAGCACGTTGGTCGGCGTGGCGCCGAGGAAGGTGACGTTCCAGCCGAGCTTCTTGGCCTCGGCCATTGCGCCGATGGTCTCGCGGATCACGGTGCCGAGCACGACGAGGTCGCAGCCGTCGGACTTCATCTTGGCGACCTGCGCGCTGAAGTCGGAGGCGCCGCGCTTGTAGCTGGTGATGGAGGCGGGCTGCACCTTCATGGCTTCGAGCTGCTTGTTGAAGCCATCAAGCACGTTTTTGCCGTACTCGTCGTCCTGGTGCATGATGCAGGGCTTCTTGAAGCCCTTCTGCTCCATCATGTACTTGACCGCGGCGCGCGTGCTCTCGACATACGGCAGCAGGTTGTTGAACTTCAGCCGCTCCTGCGGCTTTTTCGGATCGAACTTGAAGGTGAACTCGGCCGCGGTCAGCGGGAACAGCTGCAGCACGCCGGCGTCGAACAGCACGTCCTGAGAGGCGAGCACCGTCGGCGATCCCATCGGCCCGACCATCGCAAACACCTTGTCGCGCTCGACCATCTTCTGCGAGGCGAGCACGGCACGTTTCGGATCGTAGCCGGAATCCTCCAGCACCATCTTGATCTTGCGGCCGTTGATGCCGCCCGCGGCATTGATTTCCTCAACGGCCATCTTCATGCCGTTGGATACCGGCACGCCCCAGACCTTGATCGGACCGGACAGGTCCTGATGCGTCCCGATCACGATCTCGTCCGCCGAGATGCCCTGATTGGTGACCTTGGTCTGGGCGGCGGCCGGCAGGTGGGTCAGCGCAAGGGCGCCCACCGCAAGGCCCAGCGCCTTGAACGATTTCGACATTGCAGTCTCCTCTTGTTGGCCCGTGTTGAGCGAAGGAAGGGGGCCTTACAGTCCTTCGCCGTTTCGTCGCTCCCGTTCCGTCTTGCCTGGACCGTATGGCCCTAGGCCACCGCCCGATCGCCATACATGGCGTCGATCTCGGCGGCGTAACGCTTGTTCACGAAGCTGCGCTTCAGCTTCATGGTCGGTGTCAGCTCCTCGTCCTCGGGCGTCAACTGGCGCTCGATGAGGTAGAACTTCTTGATGGTCTCCACGCGGGCAAAATTTGCGTTCACGGTCTCGATCTCGCGCCAGATCAGGTCCCGGATCTCGGAGGCACGACACAGACTCGCATAGTTCGTGAAGGGGATGTTCTGATCCTGCGCGAACTTCTCGACGTTCTCCTGGTCGATCATGACCAGGCAGGTGAGATACGGCCGCTTGTCGCCGATCACCACGGCGTCCGAGACGTAGGGCGAGAACTTGAGCTGGTTCTCGATCTCCGAGGGCGTGATGTTCTTGCCGCCGGAAGTGATGATGATGTCCTTCATCCGGTCGGTGATCTTGACGAAACCCTCATTGTCGATCGCGCCCACGTCGCCGGTGTGCAGCCAGCCCTTGGCGTCGATGGTCTCGGCGGTCTTCTCCGGCTGGTTCAGGTACCCCATGAACAGGAAGTCGCCCTTGACGAGGATTTCGCCTTCCGGCGAGATCATGACCTCGCCCCACGGCACGGCCTTGCCGACGGAGCCCAGCTTCATCCGTTCGGTCGGCATCAGCGTCGCGACACCGCAATTCTCGGTCTGCCCGTAGACCTCGCGCATGTCGATGCCGAGGGCGAGATACCAGCGGATCAGGTCCGGCGCGATCGGAGCGGCTCCCGTGAAGGCGATGCGGCAGCGGTCGAGCCCCAGCATGCGGCGGATGTTGCGGAACACCAGCCAGTAGGCGAACTTGTTGGCGATCTGCAGGCCGAGAGACGGCGTCTCGCCCTCGACCCGACATTCAGTCATGCGATTGCCGATGGCGAGCGCCTTCGAATACATCCATTTCTGGAAGGAGGTCGCATCCTTCAGCGCGATGGTGATGGCGGAATAGAATTTCTCCCATACCCGCGGCACCGCCAGAAAAGCCGTCGGCTGCACCTCCCGCAGATTGTCGGGCACCGTTTCAGGGCTCTCCGCAAAATTCATGATCGAACCCAGCGCGAGCGACACGTAGTAGCCGCCGACGCGCTCGGCAACATGGCAGAGCGGCAGGAAGACCAGCCGTTCCTCCGAGTCCGTCGAAGGGATCAGGTCGTTGGCGTGACGCATCTGATGGGTCACGCTGCGGTTGGAATGCATCGCCCCCTTGGGAGGACCGGTCGTGCCCGACGTGTAGACGAGGATAGCCAGATCGTTGGCGCTGCGGCTGCCGATCATCTCGTCCCACAGCTCGGCGCGTCCCTGCTCGTGGTTCTGGCCGTGCGCCATGAATTCGCCGAGCGAGAACACCATCGGATCGGAGAAGCCGGA
This sequence comes from Bradyrhizobium sp., assembly GCA_026125985.1. GTDB lineage: Bacteria > Pseudomonadota > Alphaproteobacteria > Rhizobiales > Xanthobacteraceae > Bradyrhizobium. The sequence continues at coordinate 1,075 of JAHCKB010000234.1, read as the reverse complement.
CAGGCCCTCCATGTCGAACACCACGATCTTTTCCAGCGTGGGGCAGCGCGAGCGGCAGGTCAGAACCTTGTCGAGCTGCTCCTCGTCCTCGACGAAGATGACGCGGGTCCTGGAGTCGTTGATGAGATACTCGACCTGGGCGGCAGAGTCGGTCGGATAGATGCCTGATGAAACGCCGCCGGCGCACAGGATCCCCATATCGGCATAGACCCATTCGGGCACGGCGTTGGCGAGAATGGAGGCGACATCGCCCGGCCGGAATCCGATCGCGTGCAGCGCGTAGGCTATATCCTTCGATGTCTGCAGCCATTGTCGCCAGCTGGTCGGCTGCCAGATTCCGAACTTCTTTTCGCGGATCGCCGGCCTGTCGCCGCGCTTCTCCACGGCAAGCACGAAGCTCCTTGCGATCGTGTCGGCCACCGTCAGCACTGCCGCTCCGGCCATGCCTGCTTCCTCCCTCTCGTAAGGCACCACCCTTGCCCGCCGGCTTGAGCCGGTCTTCCATGCGGGCGCGGATCGAACCGAATCTAGCGCCAAGTCCTTCTTAACGCCACGTTTTCTTCTTCTTCCAGCGCCGTTCGCCCCGCGCACCCTCTTCCTTGGCGCCCAGGTAGAATTCCTGGATGTCCGGCGAGTTCATCAGCCGCTCGCAGGTATCGTTCATCACGACGCGGCCGATCTCCAGCACATAGCCGTAATGCGCCGTTTCCAGCGCCACTTTGGCGTTCTGCTCGACCAGAAGGATGGAAGTTCCCTGCTCCGCGTTGACGCGACGGATGATGGTGAAGATTTCCTTCACCAGGATCGGCGACAGGCCGAGCGACGGCTCGTCCAGAAGCAGCATGGTCGGCCGGTTCATCAGTGCGCGACCGATCGCCAGCATCTGCTGCTCGCCGCCGGAAAGCTGTCCGGCCGGCTGGCCGAGGCGCTCCTTCAACCGCGGGAAATAGCCGTAGACCATCTCAAGATCCTTGGCGACGCCGTCGCGGTCCTTGCGCGGATAGGCCCCCATCATCAGGTTCTCGCGCACGGTCAGGAAGGGAAACACCTCGCGTCCCTCCGGCACATGCGACAG
>JAHCKB010000233.1 GCA_026125985.1 Bradyrhizobium sp. | reverse complement strand
TTTCGAAGCCGGCTTCTTCATTTGATGCCGTTGCGCAGCGAGCGCGGTTCACTTCACCATCTGGTACTTGCCGCCCTTCACGGTCAGCAGGATGCGCGAGCGGTCGTCGACGCCGTAGCGGTCCTTTTCGGTGAAGTTGTAGACGCCCTGGCTGGCGGCGATCTCGCGCTCGGAGAGCAGCGCCTGGCGGATTCCCTCGCGGAATTCCGGCGTGCCGGGCTTGCCCTTCTTGAGCGCCACCGGGATCACACGCTCCAGCACCAGGAAGGCATCGTAGGAGTGGCCGGCGAACTGGCTGCGGCTGTTCGGGCCGTACTTGGCTTCATAGGCCTTGTTCAGCGCTAGCCCCGGCTTCTTGGTCAGCGCGCTGTCCGGCTGGTCTTCGGGATCCATCACCGGGCCCGAGGCCATCAGCACGCCCTCTGCGGCGGGTCCGGCGATGCGGATGAAGTCCATGCTGGCCGCACCATGGGTCTGGTAGATCAGGCCCTTGTAGCCGCGTTCGCGCAGCGTGGTCTGCGGCAACGCGGCCGCGGTGCCGGACGCGCCGACCAGGATGGCGTCGGGATTGGCGGCCACGAGCTTCAGTGCCTGACCCTGCACCGAGGTATCGGGCCGCGCAAAGCGTTCCTCGGCAACGACGTTAATGCCCATCGGCACGGCCTGTTTCTTCAGATCGTTGAACCAGAGATCGCCGTAGGAGTCGGAATAGCCGATATAGCCGATCGTCTTGACGTTGTTCTTCTTCATATGGTCGTACATGACCTTGCCGACGATCGGGATCGGCTGCGGCATGACCACCGACCATTTGGCGCGCTCCGGAGTGACCGGGAACGGCGCCAGACCGAAATGCGGGATGTTCGCTTCCGCAGCGACGTTGGCGACCGCAATGCTCGGTGGTGTGGTCGACGAGCCCATGATGATGTCGGCCTTGGATTCCGTCACGAAGCGACGCGCATTGGTCGTCGCTGCGGTGGGATCGCCGCCATCGTCGAGCACGATGAGCTTCAGCGGCACGCCGCCGATCTCCTTGGCGACGAATTCCAGTGAATTGCGCTCGGGAATGCCGAGCGCCGCGGCGGGGCCTGTGGTCGTGATCGTGATGCCGATGACGATCTCGTTGCTTTGCGCGAGCGCTGCGCCCGGCAAGGCAAGCGCGGCGGTGATAGCGGCGGATAGCAGGAACTTCTTCATTTACTTCCTCCCTTGGACGTTAGCTACGTTAGATCAAGAAACAATCGGGGGTTCAGCCCCTTCTTTAGGTGGTACATGGCGCGGGTCACCCCTGCATGAACCGGTCGACGATCTCCTGCGGCACGGGTGCCGATTTCAGCCTGTCGGGATCGTCGGGATGCTTGCCGACCAGCACCCGGGTCTCCCATGCTTCGATCGCCAGCGCCTCGCCTTTCAGAACCCTGTGGGTCACCTCGAAGCTCGAACGCTTGAAGCTCTCGATGCGGCTTTCGATCGTGATCCAGTCGCCATGCGTGGACGGGATGTAGAACTTCGCCCGTGTATCCACCATGGGGATGCCGACCAGTCCATATTTGTGGACAAGGTCCTGCTTGGAATAGCCGGCAACTTCGAACAGGATCGAAGTCGAGTCGTCGAACATCGCAAAGTAGCGCGGGTAGTAGACGATGTTGGCGGGATCGCAATCCCCCCACTGGATCTGCACGTCGCGCCGGTTCACGAACATCGAATTTGCCTCAGCGCGGCGCCATGCGGAGCGCACCGTCGAGCCGCACCACCTCGCCGTTGAGATAGGGATTGTCGACCATGTGCGCGGCGAGCGAGGCGAACTCTTCCGCATGGCCGAGCCGGCGCGGGAACGGAATCGCGGCAGAAAGCGAATCCTGCGCTTCCTTCGGCAGGCCTGCGAGCAGCGGCGTCAGGAACAGGCCGGGCGCGATGGTGAGCACGCGGATGCCGAACTGCGCGAGGTCGCGGGCGATCGGCAGCGTCATGCCGACAATGCCGCCCTTCGATGCCGAATAGGCCGCCTGCCCGATCTGGCCGTCATAGGCGGCGACGGAAGCCGTATTGATGATGACGCCGCGCTCGCCGGTATCCAGCGGGTCGAGCTTCGACATCGCATTGGCTGCGAGCCGGATCATGTTGAAGGTGCCGTTGAGATTGACCTGGATCACCCGCTCGAAATCGGCGAGCGACGACGGACCTTCCTTGCCGATCACGCGCTTGGCCACGCCGATGCCGGCGCAGTTCACCAGCACGCGCGCCGGGCCGTGCGCCTTCTCGGCCGCGGCCACCGCGGCTTCGGCGGATGCGGAGTCGGCGACGTTGCAGGTAACGGCCGCGCCCTTGATCTCGGCGGCAACGCTTTCGGCGAGCTTGGTGTTGAGGTCGCACACCGTGACCTTTGCGCCGAGCGACGCCAACCGCCGCGCGGTCGCAGCGCCCAGTCCCGATGCGCCGCCGGTGACGATGACTGCCTGATCCTTCAATTGCATGATGTCTCTCCCTGGAAAATCCGGTTACGCCGGCACGATGACCTGTGCCGGCGGTTGTTCTGCATAAAGCTCGTCAATCAGCGCCGCGCGATGCTCCAGTACCGCGCGCTGGTTGATCGATCCCTTGTCGGTGACTTCACCGCGGTCGATCGAGAGCGGCGCATCGAGCAGCACGGCGCGCACGATGCGGTTCGATGAGCCGGTGGCTGTTTCGAGAAATCCAGCGAAGCGCTCCCGGAAGGCGGCGCGCACCAGCGGATCGGCGGCAACCGCGGCGAGATCGTCGTGCGGCAGCGTCGGATTGATCAGCCGGCAGCCGTCGAGATCGAGCACCACCAGCGCACAGACTTCGTCGCGGTTGATGCCGGCAATGACCACGTCGCGCACCAGCGGCGCGCAGGCCGCAACGAAGCGCGCCCGCAAGGGACCAACGGAGACCCAGGTGCCGGAGGCGAGCTTGAAGTCCTCGCCGATGCGGCCGTCGAAATCGAAGCCTGCGTCGAAGTCGTTCGGGTCGGCCGGCTTGATGGCATCGCCGAGCTTGTAGAACCCTTCCTCGTCATAGGCGGCCGCGGTGAGATCGGGCTTGCGCCAGTAGCCGGGCATCACGTTCGGTCCCCTGGCGCGGACCTCGAGCTTGCCGTTGTTCGGCACCAGCTTGGCGTCATTGCCCGACACGGGAAGACCGACATGGCCGGAGCGGCTGGTGGCTGGCGTGACCGACATGAAGAACGGCGCGGTTTCGGTGGTGCCGAGGCCCGTCAGCATCGGCACGCGATATCCTGTCGCCTGCACTGCCAGCTCGTCGAGGCTGCTCCAGACGAACGGCGACATCGCGGCACCCGCAAAGAACATTGCCTGCAGCCGGCTGAAGAACTTCTCCCGCAAAGCCCGGTCGTCGCGCAGATACGGCAGCAGCGACTCGTAGCCTTTGGGGACATTGAAATAGACGGTCGGCGCGATCTCCCTGAGATTGCGCACGGTCTCCTCGATCCCGCCGGGCACCGGCTTGCCCTCGTCGAGATACATCGAGCCGCCATTGTACAGCGTGAGCCCGATATTGTGGTTGCCACCGAAGGTGTGATTCCACGGCAGCCAGTCGACGATGACGGGCGGCTCCTCCTTGAGGAAAGCCAGCGTCTCGCGCAGCATCACCTGGTTGGCGCAGATCATGCGCTGGGTGTTGATGACGGCCTTGGGATTACCCGTCGAGCCCGACGTGAGCAGGAATTTCGCAATCGTATCGGGACCGATGGCGGCATGGATGGCATCGAGCTTCGGATGGACAGGCGTTGCCATCAGGTCGGCAAGCATCGTCACCGTGCGGCCGGCGACCGACCCGAAGGATGCCGCGATCTCGGTATCCGCAGGCACATTGGCCGCCAGCGCCCCGGCAAACTTTCCGGCATCGTCGGCAAAGACGAGACCGGGCGTGAGCAGGCCCATGACATAGCGAAGCTTGTCGTAATCCCTGGCGATCAGCGAATAGGCCGATGAAACCGGACAGAAGGGAATGCCGGCATAGAGCGCGCCGAACGCCAGCAGCGCATGATCGATCGAATTGCCGGAGAGAATGACGACGGGCCGCTCCGCCGAGAGTCCTCGCGCCAGCAGCGCCGACGCAACATGTCGGCTGGAGACCAGCAGCTCGGCATAGGTGATCTCGCGCCAGCCGCCGCTCTCGTTGCGTTCGGCCATGAATACACGGTCGGGCGCGGCCTCGGCCCAGTGATGCAGGCGGTCGGTGATGCGTGCCGGATAGTCGCCGAGCGGCGCTTTCGGCCGCAGGTAGATGGCGCCGTCGGCGCGCCGCTCGACGTTGATTGCCGGGGTGCCGAACGAAATCGCGCGCAACGGATGAGCGCTCGCGACGAACGCCGCGTTTTCGTTGGAAGCGGATGTGTTCGCCCTGGCACTCATTTGCCTGGCTTCACCTTGGCGGTCTTGTGGTCGAGAAAGGCGCGGATGCGACGTTTGGCTTCCTTGTCGCTTTGCGCCACCGTCGCCATCAGCGATTCCATCAGAAGGCCGGTCTGCGGATTGGCTTCGGCGATCATCGGCAGCGCCTGCAGCACGGCGAAATTCGTCAGCGGCGCATTGGCAGCGACGCGCTCGGCAAGCTCCATCGCCTTGGCGAATGCCCCGCCCGGTTCGGTGAGATATTGCGCGAAGCCGTAGGAAGCGCCTTCCGTCGCGGAATAGACCCGGCCGGTCAGCATCATGTCCACCATGCGGGGCACGCCGATCAGCCGCGGCAGCCGCACCGACCCCCCGCCGCCGACAAAGATGCCGCGCTGGCCCTCGGGCAGCGCGAAATAGGCCGACGGCTCGGCGACGCGGATATGCGCGGCACAGGCAAGCTCCAGCCCCCCACCGATGACCGCGCCCTGCAGCGCTGCAATGACGGGCACACGGCTGTACTGGATGCGGTCGAACACGCGATGCCACATCTGCGAGTGGCGCAGGCCCTCGGTCGCGTCGTGCTCGGCGAGTTCGGAAAGGTCGAGACCGGACGAGAAGTGATCGCCGACCCCGTGAATCACCACCGCGCCGACCCCCTCAGGCAGATGGGCGAAGCAATCGCCGACCGCGAGAATGATGCCGTCATTGAGCGCGTTGCGCTTGGCGGGCCGGTTGAGGCCGACGGTCAGCACCGCGCCTTTCTGCTCGATCTTCAGCAGTTCGGATTGACCCGCAGTGGGCGCGGGTACGGCGTTTCCCATGGTCTTTATTGCTTCCGTTTAAGAATAGTTATGCTTTATAACGAATAGGGTCAGAGTCAACAAGACCTGATCGCAGGGCTGACCCCGCTCTGGTCTGCGGCGCTGCACCGCAGAGCCGGATTCCGTGTTGGCTGGAACGCGGGACGGCCCGGCTATCTAGAGCACCTGATGCACGTCGATGACGACCCGGTCCGCATGGCGGGCGGCGGAGGCGACGAAAATGTGCTGCATCAGCCAGCGGTATTTCTCGGCGCCGGTCTCGAATTTCGGGATGGTGCGGAAATAGATCAGCCCGGGATCGACCGGCTCGCCGCGCTTGAGCTTCTGCAGCAGCTCGACGGGCCCGAAACGAATTCCCCTGTTCTCCAAATAGACCACGGCGCCATCGTCGGTTTCGAAGGCATATTTGGCCTCGAGATCGATCAGTTCGTTGGGGCGGATGATCTGGAAGTCGGCGCCGAACGGCAGCACCTTGCCGTTGACCTCCGCACCCCTCACCTCGCCGCCGACGATGGGAATGATCCGGCGCACTCCCTGGCCGATATCGCCGGCCGTGGTCACCTCGGCAATGCGCGCGGTAATGGTGAAGACGTATTTGGTCTCGAGCGTCGGGGCCATTCGAGCGATCCTATTGCGCGATCATGCGGGCCGGCAACCAGAGCGCCAGCATCGGAAAAGCGATCAGGATCACCAGCCGGACCAGGTCAGTCACCACAAAGGGCGCGACGCCGCGGAAGATCGTGGCGAACGATGCATCGTGGATCACGCTCTTGATGACGAAGACGTTCATGCCGACCGGCGGCGAGATCAGTCCGAGTTCCACCGTCATCACGATGATGATACCGAACCAGATCGGGTCGAACCCGAGATGGATGATCACGGGAAAGATGATCGGTACCGTGAGGATGATCATCGCCATCGCATCCATCAGGCAGCCAAGCACCAGATACATGACCATGATGAGCGCGAGAACGCCGTAGGGGCCGAGCCCGAGGCTGGTGAGAAGCTCCGTAACCTTTTGCGGTGTCTGCGTCACCGTGAGAAAATACCCGAAGATCAACGCGCCGATCAGGATCGTGAAGACCGCGGCGGCGGTGCGCGTCGCCTGCAGCAGGGAGGCGAGGATTTTCTCCTTGTCGAGCCGGCCGGTGAGGACGCCGATCAGGAACGCGCCCGACGCGCCGACGCCACCGGCCTCCGTCGGCGTGAAACGCGGCAGGAAGGGCAGACCATAGAGTCCGCCGATCACGAAAATGAAAAGCAGCACCGGCGCCCAGATGCTCTTCAGCCCGGCAAAGCGCTCGCGCCAGGGAATTGGCGTGCCCTGCGGCAGGAAGTCGGGCTTGATATAGCCGATCAGCGCGATGGTCAGCATGTACATGCTCATCGCCAGCAGGCCGGGAACGATGCCGGCCATGAAGAGCTTGCCGATGTCCTGCTCGGTGATGATGCCATAGACCGCGAGCACCGTGGACGGCGGCAGCATGGCGCCGAGCGTACCGCCGGCCGCGATCACGCCGGTCGCAAACGACTGCGGATAGCCGAAGCGGCGCATCTCGGGATAGGCGACGGCGGAAAACGTCGCGGCGGTCGCAACCGAAGAGCCGGAGATCGCGGCAAAGCCGCCACAGGCGCCTACAGTGGCTATCCCGAGCCCGCCGCGCAGGTGACCGACGAAGCCGTTGGCGGCGCGGAACAGCTCGCGGCTCATGCCCGAATTTCTGACGAATGCCCCCATCAGCAGGAACATCGGGATCACCCCGAAAGTATAGTCGGTGACGGTGCGCATCGAGGTCTGGCCGACCAGCTTCAGCGCAGGCGTGAAGCCGACGAGGTAGCCGAAGCCGCAGACGCCGACGAGGCCCATCGCCATGCCGACGGGCACGCGCAACAGCATCAGCGCGAACAGCGATACAAATCCGAGGATAGCGACCGCGTCGGTGCTCATCGCCTACTCCACGGCCTTGATCTTGGTTTCCCGCATTTCCTCGGGATGGAAGATCAGGCGGTAAGTGCGGATCGCGATCAGCAGCACGGCGGCGAAATCGCCCGCCCACGCCAGCGCGAAGAACGGCCAGGTCGGCATCCGGAGATCGAAGGTGAGGACGTTGTCGTTATAGGTGCCATGCACCTTGTCGAACAGGGTCCAGGTCTGTACCGCCACCACGAACAGCAGCACGAGCGTCGCGAACACGTCGATCATGCGCTGGTATTTCGGGCCGACATTGGCCCAGACCAGATCCACGGTGATGTGGCCGCCGCGATAGCTGGTGGCGGCAATCCCCCAGAAGATCAGGATGCCGAGCAGCATGCGCCCGATGTCGAACGAATCCGGAATGTTGTAGGAAAGTGTGTTGCGCAGCATCACCGCGAGGAAGATGTTCAGCGCAACGATGCCGACAAAGGCTGCCGCGATCC